>JAHEIW010000003.1:9080-108246 GCA_024639185.1 Deltaproteobacteria bacterium
TTATCTCCTGGCCTTCGGCAATCAGCTCCTCGATCTGCTGGCTGCGCCGGTTTTCAAATGCTTCCGGCTCCGGTTCGATGTCGGTTTCGGCTTCCAGTTCGTCGGATTCTATCTGAAAAAGCCGCTCGTACTCCTTCAAATCAGCGGAAAAAACATCATCCACGTAAATAAATGCAGCCTGATTAAGACCGATATCCACAAAAGCGGCTTGCATCCCGGGCAATACGCGCAAGACCTTGCCTTTATAGATGTTGCCGGTGACATCCGAATCATCCCCGCGATCGACATACAATTCAACGATGGTTCCGTCTTCCAAAAGGGCGACACGGGTTTCATGATTCAATACATTGATGATCAGCTGTTTATACATACTTCAAAAGTTCCGCTTTTGTGCAAAGGGCAAAGGGCATGGAGCATAGCGTGAAATCCAGTTGCCGGTTGACGTGAAAAACAAACGCTCTGCTCTATGCGCTTAGCTTTAATATAGTCGCTTGTTTGACCTGCGCTTCGTCAAATTTGAAAATATGGCGCAAAACATCAAACGGCCGTACGGTTTTTCCTGGCTCAGTTTGAAGGGTCAGTTCCAGACGCCTGGGATTGCACAATTCACTGTTTACTACAATATCCTTTAAATTTATCTTTTTCAACTTTCCTTTTCGACCGCTGAGCGTAATGGTAAAATCCGGCTGCTCGTTAAAATGCTTCAGCAGTTGTTCATCGAATTGCCCTTCGGCCAGGTCCACCGTGTAACGGATGCACCGTTGCTGGTCACGCGGTAATTTTTTGGGGGCTAAAAGGCAATTGGTGATCACAAGACCGGCTGGCAGGTGATCGTTTAGCGCGTCCTTGACCTGCCGGGGCCGGACGTCGTCCGGTGCGGATAGGGTAAAGCGTTCCTGCTGGCTTTCGATTCCCACCGGCAGTGGATCATCAAAGGAGATCTTGGGTTTGGGGTGAAATCCCTCTGAAAAGCGCACGGCAATCCCGGCCCGCTTTAAAGCGCGCTGAAAAATGTTGACCAGTTCAAGATGCCCGAAATAGCGGGCCTGATCCCGCTTGGTATAAAAGACAGTGAGTTTATTATAATTCACCGCTTGCTGTGCAACGCCCGGCGGCGTCCCGGAGGCATCGTTTTTGAAGCGCTTGTGGGTTAACGGCGCGATTTGTTCAAAATCACACACACCGCACTGGTTGCAGTCATCCACCCGGCAATCGGCAGTATAAGCGCCTTTGAGCGCATTTTCCCATTCAGCAGCCAAAAATTCTTTGGTCGCCCCGGAGTCAATGTGATCCCAAGGCAGCGGTTCGCAGACATCTCTAGTCCGGAGGGTGAAAAAATCCGGATCTAAGCCCTGCTCTTTGAAAACCGCCCGCCACAGATCATATCGAAACTGATCGCTCCAGCCATCAAAACGGCAGCCTTTTTGATAGGCCGCCACCAGCAAACGACTCAATCTTCGATCGCCGCGGGCCCAGACCCCTTCCAGCCAGCTGACTTTCGGATCCTGCCATTTAAATTGGATCCCTGGCAATTTCAGATGCCCCTGCAGCCGCCGGATGCGCTCCTGGGATTCGGCCAAAGGCAGCTGGGCGGCCCATTGGAAGGGGGTATGGGGTTTGGGAATAAAGGTGGCCACACTGACATTAATCTTGCCCCGGCGCCCGGCGGTTTTTTTGATGTGTCGCAGGGATTTGACCAAATCAACCAGGGCCTTCAAATCCGCTTCGGTTTCGGTCGGAAGTCCGATCATAAAATACAATTTGATGACCTGCCAGCCCAGGTCAAATGCATCTTTAACTGTTTTTGTGATTTCAGTGTCGCTGATATTTTTATTGATAACGTCGCGCAATCGCTGACTGCCGGCTTCAGGGGCAATGGTAAAGCCGGTTTTACGCACCGTTTTGATCAGGTTCATCAGTTCGGGCGTCAGCGTTCCAGCCCGCAGAGACGGCAGGGATACCGCCACATTCTGGCTTGCATAGCGCAACATCAATCGCTCCATCAGCGGTATGATACAACCGTAATCGCCGGTGCTTAGCGACAGCAGGGAGATATCTTCGTAACCGGTGCTGTTGATGGATTTTTCACACAGGTCGGCTAAAGAATCCGGTGAGCGTTCCCGCACCGGCCGGTAGATCATGCCCGCCTGGCAAAAGCGGCAGCCGCGGGTGCAGCCTCTGGCGACTTCCAGCCGCAGGCGATCGTGAACAGGTTTGCCAAAGGGGATGATCGGTTTGTGGGGGAAAGGCACCCGGTCCAGATCGGCGACAAGGGTCTGGGTCACACGGGCATAATCCGCATGGCGCGGTTCCAGTTTCTGAAAACCACAGTCATCATAGCGCGGTCTGAAAAATGCAGGTATATAAACGCCTTCAATCTTTGACCACCGTTTTAAAAGTGCGTCTTTATCGCTGCCAGCGTTCTTTTTCCACTCCAGCCAGCCTTCGGCCAGCTGCAGGATGACACTTTCGCCGTCGCCAACAACCATGGCGTCGAAAAAATCCGCAACCGGCTCAGGGTTGCAGGTACACGGGCCACCGGCAATAATCAACGGGAACGATTCGTCCCGCCGGGCGGCATAAAACGGAATGCCTGACAGCTCCAAAATGGAGAGTATGTTCGTATAGTTCAACTCGTAAAGCAGGCTGAATCCGATAATGTCAAAGCGGCCAAGCGGTTGACGGGATTCCAGAGAAAACAGGCGCAGCCCGGTAGCTCTGAGGTGCCGGTCCATATCCAATCCGGGAGCAAACACCCGCTCGGCGGCGATATCCGCATGTGAATTGAGAATATGATACAGGATTTGCATCCCGAAATGCGATGTACCGATTTCATATAGGTCCGGGAAGGCCAGCGCAAAACGCAGTTTGACACTGGCCGGATCTTTTTTGACCTGGTTAATCTCTCCTCCCAGATAGCGGCTGGGTCTTTCAACCAGCGGGAGTATATCTTCGATGGTTTTAATGCTCATTGAGTTTGGGGTGATACACAAAACGCAAAATGTTTAACTTATTTTAATCATGCATCCATATATAGCCGAAAAGAGAAAGTGCCTAAAATGCCTAAAGTGAGCTAAAGTGACTAAAGTTGAGGAATTCTATCATTTATAAAACGGCGGAGCGAAGTGACACCATAACTTTAGGCACGCCAAACTTTAGTTCACTTTAGTCACTTTTCGTATGTATTTAAGCCAGACTGATTTCCTGGTGTACGTCATGTTACCAGATTCACTCAAATAATAGAAGAAGGTGTCTTTATTTTCATGGCAAGATGTTTATATTTGAGCAGCCATACGGGATTGTGATGTCAAACTGCCCCGGACTGCAATACCGGAAGAAGATGTATGCATAGACACCTTGACCGCATAAAAAATAATATGGGTTACAGCCTTTTTGCTTTACTTTTTCTTCTTTTGGTATTTGGTTTGCCCCAACCGGGTTGGAGCCTGAAAACCGAACGCGAAAGCCCGATCGTACGGGCCGTGCGCAAAGTCAGCCCGGCTGTCGTTAATATAAGCTCCTCGTATGCCGTCCGCAAGCGCGCCAATCCCTTCTCCGGTTTCGGCATGGACCCGTTTTTCGAAGAATTTTTCAAAGACTTTTTTGACCCGCGTTTCGAAAGCCGCCAGGAAAGTGCCAGCCTGGGCTCCGGGGTGATCATCGACGGTAAGCGCGGCTTAATCCTCACCAACGCCCATGTGATTGAAAAGGCCAGCCAGATCAAAGTCGTGCTGGAAGATGAGCGGGAGTTCGATGCCAAAATCGTCGGCGCCGATCCGGATTCGGACCTGGCTGTGTTGCAGATTACGTCCCCAAACCGGTTGCCGGCAATCGACATGGGCAGCAGCGATGACTTGATGATCGGTGAAACGGTGATTGCCATCGGTAATCCTTTCGGCTTTTCGCATACGGTGACCACCGGCGTCATCAGCGCTGTCAATCGCAGCGTGCGCAGCGAAGAAATGGTTTTTCATGATTTTATCCAGATAGACGCCTCCATCAATCCCGGCAACAGCGGCGGACCGCTGTTAAATATCAACGGTGATCTGATCGGCATCAATACGGCCATTTACGCCAAAGCCCAGGGCATCGGTTTTGCGATTCCCATCAACAAGGCCAAAAAAATTATCGCCGACCTGATTCAATTCGGCGAGGTCATCCAGGCCTGGATCGGCATCAGCGTCCAGGAACTGGACCGCAAACTGGCCGGCTACCTGGATGTCCCCGGTAAGAAAGGCGTTGTGGTCAAAGCCGTGGAGTCCGGCAGCCCTGCCCGCAAAGCCGGCCTGCAGGAAGGCGATATCATATTAGCGATCGGCTCAAAAAAAATAGCCTCACCGCGGGATTACTGGTCGGTCAAAAAAACATATGCCGCTGGAAATTCAGTTAAAGCCCGCATCTGGCGTGACAATCAAATCAAGACGATATCCATTAAATCCCGGGTTTTCCCCATGGAGCGCGCTGACGGCCTGGCCTTTCGCACTATGGGAATTCGAGTCAGCAATATCACAAAAGAAAACCGCAACTATTATCGTATCCGGACCCGTGAGGGCGTCGTGATTAGGGAAATTGCCCGCAACAGCCGCCTGGATCGAATCGGGGCGCGTCCGGGCGATGTCATCCGCCAGATTGACGACATGACGATTTCAAACACAGAAGATTTTAAAAAAGCCATTGTCAAATATCGTCAAAAACAATCGGTGGTCATCCTGCTGCAGAGGGGAGATCAGGGGTATTATATCACAGTTAAATTATAAAGTTTGGATTCATAAATGGCCCTTTTTCCGATGAGCTGTGTTCTCCGCGAGTTTCAGCCCTCGACGTACTCTAAGTACGCCTCAAGCTGAAACCCTTGTGCGGCCTAGCTCATCAAAAAAATTGCCTATTTCTGATTCCAAACTAAATTTCGTAAATTCTAAACCATCCACAATTAATAGATAATTTTGTCTTGGAAGCATTTAGGGAGGTTCGTATGCACAAATTCATGTTACGGATAATGCTGGTCGGCTTGGCGGTGTTTTTCTTGTATGCCTGCGGCTACAATACCATGCAACAATACGAAGAGGCGGTTTTCAGCGCCTGGGGTAACGTGGAGTCCAACCTGCAAAGACGGGCGGATCTGATTCCGAATCTGGTTGAAACCGTCAAAGGCTATGCCGCTCATGAAAGAGAAACCCTGGAAGCCGTGATCAATGCACGCGCCAAGGCCACATCTGTTGAAGTCTCGGCCGCCGACCTGAGCAATCCCGCCGCAATGCAGCAATTGCAGGCCGCCCAGGGGGAGCTGTCCTCGGCCCTGGCCCGCTTGATGGTGGTGGTCGAACGTTACCCGGATTTAAAAGCCAATCAGAATTTTAAAGATTTACAAAACCAGCTGGAGGGCACTGAAAACCGTATCAATGTCGCTCGCCAGCGCTATAATCAAAGCGTGGAAACCTTTAATTTTTCGATTCGCAGGTTTCCCAACAGCCTGACCAACAAATTGCTGCTGCATCTGGAGCGCAAAGAATACATCAAAGCCGAAGAAGGTGCCGCACGCGCACCGGAAGTCAAGTTCAACGAATAACGCCAGGGGTGTAACGGATAAACGGACGTTGTGAATATGCCAAAACGCTATCGGGTCATTCAAATTCTGGTCGTGTGCGGGTTGATCTGTGCTTTCGGGGTTTCCAACCTTCTGGCACTGGAAGTCCCGCCGCTCACAGGTCGCGTAAACGACACCGCCGGAATGCTCTCCGCGACCACCCGGCAGCAGCTGGAGGACGTCCTGGCACGCCTGGAACAAACCGATTCCACCCAGATTGTCGTTTTGACCATCCCAACCCTGGGCGGTGAGGTGCTGGAGGAATTTTCCATCAAAGTCGTGGACCAGTGGAAAATCGGCCAAAAGGGTCTTGATAACGGCGCTGTGCTGTTGATTGCCAAAAATGATCGCAAGATTCGCATCGAAGTCGGTTATGGTCTGGAAGGTTCCCTGACCGATCTGATGGCCGGCCGCATCATCGGTAACGTCATTGTGCCGCAATTTAAGGCCGGTAATTTCGACCAGGGTGTCATCAACGGCGTGCAGGCGATGATCAAAGTCGTCAGAGGCGAATACAAGGCTTCTGATAAGGGGCCTGGCGGCGGAAGCCAGAGACAAAGAAAAGGCACGGCCGGACTTGGCGGCTTATTTGCGTTCATATTTTTCATCAGTATGCTGGGCCGGCTGCGACGTCCGCTGGGAATTGCCGCCGGCGGCATCCTGGCGCCGATCGCGGCATCCCTTTTCTTTAACCTTAGTTCCATGTGGCTGCTGCTGTCGATTCCCATCGGTTTGCTGGCCGGCTTGATTTTAAGTTTTCTGGGCTCGCCGCTCGTATTCGGTCACGGTCATCACCATCATCGCCACACCGGCGGCTGGTGGTCTGGCGGGGGCGGTGGGGGATTTTCAACCGGCGGGTTTGGCGGCGGAGGGGGCGGCTTCGGCGGCGGAGGGGCTTCCGGCGGCTGGTAGCGGCCATAATTCGGAAATAGGATCTGGTAATATGTTTAGGTTGTAAATCAGAAATTTAGCGGTGGCCATGTCATTTTCTGAAAGTCGCTATGACATTTAATGTGCAGGTGCCCCGATATTTGGGAGTTAACACACGCCACAGTTAAACCGAATGCCTAAGTGCACATAATCCCAAATATCGGGTCACGGTGCAACCGGTCCGTCAAGTGCAGGCATATCGACTTTCAGAAAAAAACATGCCCGTCTGCCCGAAGTAGCACAGGCAACTTTTAAAAGGGGGCTATTTTGAACTGAACGATATTCTAATTGACTTCGGATTGACGAAACCGGGAAATAACGAATGAAAGATCTGGCCCAAAATTTCTTAACCGATGATGAACGCAGCCGCGTGGAAGATGCGGTCAAGGCAGCGGAAAAATTGACCGCTGGCGAAATTGTCGTGATGATTATTTCGCGCAGTTATCAATATCCGCTGGCCAATGTCATCGGCGCAGCGAGCTTTGCGCTGCCGCTGGCATTGATATCGACGCCGCTGACGGGGTCATGGTTGTGGATCGGCGCACAGAATATGTGGCTGTTTTTGGGATTTCTCACCGTTTTTTTTATCCTTTTCCATGAAATTATCAAGCGCACCGGTTGGCTTAAACGTCTTTTTATCTCTCAGCGGGAGATCGATGACGAGGTTGAAGAAGCCGCTGTGACCCAATTTTTCGATCAGGGCTTATACCGCACCCGCGATGAAACCGGCGTGCTGGTTCTGATATCCGTTTTTGAACGCAAGGTTTGGATCCTGGCAGATCAGGGTATCAACGCCAGGGTCCAACAAAACCAGTGGGATGATATCGTTTTCATGATCACAGAGGGCATCAAACAACAGCGCCCGGCGGATGCCATCTGTGCGGCGGTTGAAAAAATAGGGGATCTTTTAAAAACCCATTTTCCCGTCAAACCCAATGACACCGACGAACTGAAGAATTTGATCATTGAAACATAACAGCCGTTCATACATTTTGCCCCTATCATCCAAGTCAATTCCAATCCTAAAGTTAAACACCATACAAATTTTACTAAAGTTCTTTTCGCAATGCACCGATAAGAATATTGGATCGACATCATATCAAAAACTGAATGATTTCGGTCGGCTCTTCTAACAACTGTTTTAGAACGATTCTCAAGATAATGCCAAACTCTGAGTAATCAGGGGACGGAAAGCCACGGGTCCGCCGGAGGTGGACGGCCGGGTTACCTACCGAGGCTAAAAAGCTGGGTTGCCCGGAAATGGTGGCTCAGCTTTTTTCATTGGGCCGCCTGGATGGAAAGGTGATCAAATGGAATTGAACGGGGGGATTAATCCATACGAAAGTTTTCGTTTTGGTTTCGGGTCCATCGATACCATTCGTCAACAGCTTACAGCCGCGACGGCGCGCCAGCAGGACAAGGCTCCGGTGGACCGCGATCGGTCGATCTTCACCCACCAGCGGGTCATGCGCATGCGCGAGGCGGTGCAGGCCATCAAACCCGAGATGCTCGAGCCCGGCCAGGTTCAGGTTGCCAGCCCGGCCAGCGCCACATCGGCTTCCAGCCTGGGCCTGAATACAACGGCGACGTCCGCCACCCTGCAGTCCACCGAAGAGGTCAATGCCTCGGCAACTTCATTTTCGGCAAGTGAGTCGGGATGGGAGGGTAGTTCCACGGCGCAGGCTTCCATCAGCGGCGAGTATGACGGCTCCAACGGTACGGACACTCTCACATTTAAAGTCGACATGGGCGGCACCCACGGCTCAGACAAACTGAAGCTCACGGTCACGGATTCCAATAACAACACAATTGATGTCATCAGTGTCAATAAAAAAGACACCGTCGACAAGCAATACAGTCTTTCCAACGGGCTAGTATTCACTCTGGGCGCGGGTGAGCTTGTCCAGGATGATACGTTCACGCTAAATGTTGATGATACGGTACCGACTTCCTATTCGCCAGCCGCACCGCAATGGGCCGGTTCGACCGCATCGGCCACGGTTGCAGGTGTCTATGACGGTTCCAATGGCACCGACATCCTCACATTTTCAGTCACAGCAGGGGGAACGCATGGTCAGGACAATCTCCAGATCAGCGTATTTGATTCCAGCAACAATCAGATTGACCAGATCAATATTAACAGCGCGGACAGCATTGATCAGCAATACGCTCTTTCCAATGGCCTGACCTTAACCCTGGATGAAGGGAATCTTTTGGAGAGCTCCAGTTTTACAGTGGCGGTTTACGGCAATCAGAGCGGCACCGTAAACCCGGATAATCCCTTTAACGGAACCGGCAATGATGACCCGAATCTGGAAAAGGGATTCAGTGTTAGCGACGGCTCGTTTGACATCAACGGGACCAGCATTGATGTCAACGCCAGCGATACCCTCAATGACGTGCTCGATCGCATCAACCAGTCGGATGCCGGTGTGACCGCCACCTTCGATTCCGCCAGCGAAACGGTGCGGCTGACCCACAAAACGGCCGGTGCCGGGCAGGATATCGTGCTGGCCAATGATACGTCCGGGTTTGTGGCGGCCACCAAACTCGACGGGGCAACGGCAACTCCCGGCACGGACAAAGATGCAGATTTGACCCTGGCCGAGGTGGGCGCCTTTTCAGCGGTGCAAAGCGGCAGCATCAGCATCAATGGCGTCGCCATCGATATTGACGTCGATACAGACTCATTGAACGACATCATCGATCGCATCTCAACTTCTGAGGCCGGCGTACAGGCCAGTTTTGACAGCTCCTCCCAGCGGGTCTCGCTGCGTGCCGAAAGCACCTCCAGCCAGATGGAGCTTGCCGGAGGCAGCACCAATTTTTTCATGGCTGTCGGCATATCGGAGGGGACTTATAATGCAGTCGATGATCTGATTGAGGCCTCGAGCGTCAATGTGAGCGATGTCACCGACCGCATCGTAGACGCCATTGTTGAAGAAAACAGCGAAAAACCCTGGGAGCAGGCGCCGACAGTCAAAGCAGCACCGATCTCGGCAATAAAAAGCCAGATGCTGACCTCCCTGGTGGGCCGCATCGCCGGCTCCATGAATACGCTGTTTGATGATTCGGCTTTTGAGGGCGCGCCGGGCAGTTTCCTCGAAGACGCCCGTAACGGCATCCGCAACGCCATATCATCCTGGTCGGGTTCTGAAGGGCCGCAATTCAACACCGACTTCGGTATCCACTTTGACTTTGATAAAACCAAAGAGGGGGTATTTAATTTCGGCCGGACGGAACAGCAGCAGTTTAAGTCTGCGCTGGCTACCCCGGAAGGTGCGGCTGCGGTGAGCAACGCCCTTTTCGGGCAGGATTCCGGCGGGCTGTTCAACCGGCTGCATGCCTCCCTGACCGCATCCGCCGCGGGTCTGGAAAGTGAAAACAACGCGACCGGTGTTTATCTGGATATATCCGCCTAATACCGTTGGTGTCAGGTTTCAGTGTTCAGGTGTCAGGGCTCAATGACTCGTGGTTGCAGGTTGTGCGTTTCGTTTTACGGACCTCAGGCGTCAGTCCTCGACACGCATTCCTTCTTTTTTGATCCTGACATTTAAATGCCTAAGCTTATCTAAACGGACGAATTCGCCAAAACTCCACCACGAACTACTAATACCCAATCATCTTTCATAGTGTGTGCCTTCCAAGAGTATATCTTGCCGACTTGGTATCACAATGCTATAAATAAGATTAGAAGAATACCGATTTAACCGGCACAACGGGCTCAACCGGCAAACCGGCTAAACCTATCATAGGAGAGTCCCTATGGAACGCACGAAAATATTTGAACTCTTGAATTCAGATGACTCTATGGAGCAGGTGTTGATAAAAGGCTGGGTCCGCACCCGACGCGATTCCAAAGGGTTTTCCTTCATCGAAATCAATGACGGTTCCAGCCTGAAAAACATTCAGGTGGTGGCCGATGAAAAATTGCCCAATTATGCGGACGTCAAACAGTTGAGCACCGGCTCGGCCATCGCCGTTGGCGGCAGCCTGGTGGCATCCCAGGGCGGCGGCCAGCGCTGGGAAATCCAGGCCGATGATGTGCAAATCATTCATCTGGCGCCGGAAGATTATCAATTGCAAAAAAAACGGCATACAGACGAATTTTTACGAACCATCGCCCACTTAAGGCCCCGCACCAACAAGTACGGCGCTGCTTTTCGCATTCGCTCTGAGTTGGCTTACGGGATTCACACCTTTTTTCGGGAGCGTGGTTTCCGATATCTGCATTCCCCGATTCTGACCGGCTCGGACTGTGAGGGTGCCGGGGAGCTGTTTCGAGTAACCACTCTGGACCTGAGCAAGCCGCCATTAAAAGAAGGCAAAGCCGATTACGCGCAGGACTTTTTCGGCACCGAGGCCAATTTGACGGTTTCTGGCCAACTGTCGGCCGAGATGTTTGCCCTGGCCCTGGGAGATGTGTATACATTCGGGCCCACTTTCAGGGCCGAAAACTCCAACACCCGCCGCCATGCGGCTGAGTTTTGGATGGTGGAACCGGAGATGGCCTTCTGTGACCTGGACGGCAACATGGATCTGGGCGAAGAACTCATTCGTGAACTGACCACCTACGCCATCGATAATTGTGCCGATGACCTGGAGCTTTTCGCCCGCTGGGTGGATAAAACCCTGATGGCTACATTGGAAAATATCGCCCAATCCGACTACATTCGTTTACCGTATCGTGAAGCGGTGGATATCCTCGGTCAATCCGGCAAAAAATTTGAGTATCCCGTGGGCTTCGGCAACGATTTGCAGACTGAACATGAGCGCTTTTTGACCGAAGAACACTTTAAAAAACCCGTCATTGTCTATGACTACCCCAAATCCATAAAGCCATTTTACATGCGCGTCAATGACGATGGGGAAACCGTGGGTGCCATGGATGTCCTGGTGCCGCGCATCGGTGAAATCATCGGCGGCAGCCAGCGTGAGGAACGCCTGGAGGTTCTCGAAGCGCGCATGGAGGAAATGAAAATGGACAAAGCCCCCATGTGGTGGTACCTGGACGCCCGTCGCTATGGCAGCGTGCCCCACAGTGGCTTCGGGTTGGGCTTTGAGCGCTTTTTAATGATGATCACCGGCATCCGTAACATCCGCGACGTGATCCCGTTTCCAAGGACGCCCCAGAACATCGAATTTTAAGCAGAAGCCATCATCATTCGGAGACGAACACTCCTGGTATTAACCTGCCGGCGGATTGATCCGCAATGGCGAATTCAATGCATTTCTTTATTTAACGATGGTTTATCTAAATCCGCGAATTAAGCGGATCCACAATGGCCCCCGATGTACTGCATTTTATTAATCCCCGATTGACAAGAACCGACATCGATACTTTGTTCACATAAAGATACCTTTTTTGTGTGATAAAGTATAATCCGCAGATTGCTATATCCTGGACGGTTGTCCGGCTTACTTCTAACCGGCTGAATTTATATGTCCTATAATGACTCCCGCATTATGGTATGTCTTTTGCTTTGAATAGCTGACCAAAATGCTCACTGCCCGGTCTTAGGAAGAGGGGGCCCCCACCTTAAGCCGCATTACAGTCATATCTTTTTAAGCCATAAAACGTATCGATCGACAAGATGACTTTATCGGATCTCCCGAACCGGTAACGGCCTTCAATTTACACGCGGGATTAAAATGGGAATCCAAATTCTGCCAGCGGGCAGGATTCGGTTTTCGGTTTGCCGCTCGAACCGTATTATTAATCGGAGGGTGCGGGGGGGCGCGGCGGGTCTGGTGAAAAAAAAAGGAGGTGGCTATGATACACATGCGTATCCCAATCATTCTCATCCTGATGTTTTTGCTGGCGGCCTGCAACAGCGGAGGCGGCAGTGGATCGGGCGATTCTGGCGATTCTGGCGGCTCTGGGAGCTCCGGGGCAGTTACCCAGGTGGCCGAAAGCATGGAACGCTTAAGTGATGAGGAATTCAATGCACTAGCAGAAGAAGATAAAATGGGCGTCTCAAACAAAGTGATGGGGGCGCTTTTTAAGGGTGTTGCAGCGGATGATTTTTTTAATCTCGGGGCCGGGGTTGCGGCCCTTGCTCTGCAAACCCCTGAAAATTATGTGTCCAAAATAGAAAAAGATCTGTCCAAGCCCGTCAATGAAAGCTTGTATCGCAATCGAATCAAACAAAAATACGAGTTCGACGAAAAACAAGAACCCATCCAATATCAACTGGCCTTGCTTTATGAAGTTCCGCTGAGCAAAAATTATTTTGAACTCTGGATGGTCTATCAGCTGACCAATACCATCCTGTTTTCGCCGGCCGTTGAGCTGGATACCGTTGCATATGAGGATGCGCGGCGCATATTTGAGCGCGTGTTGAACGCTATCCGCCAGGACAACTCAATTCGCCAGATCGTATATGATCACATGATTTCTCAGGAAAACTGGCGCCGCTTTCGTTCACCGGAAGACAACACCCGCGAAATGATGGAAATATTTTTGAAACGCTTTAACGACGCCGAGGTGCCGCTGGCCGCCATGGCCTGCCAGAACTGGTCGCTGGAAGAAGATGATGATGAATACTTGCTGATCATCAGCCCTGAAAAAAACAGCGAGCCGGTTCAAATCCTGGAGACCACCGTGATCCAATGCACTGAATTTTATCAGGCAGTTGCCGATCATGCCGATTTGATCCCCACGGTGGTATCCACGCTGGTTGACATTTTCTTTTACGGATATCTGCCGGAAGACAAGGCCCGGATTGTGGACGATATTGTTGAGGACGATCCGGTGACCTTTAACGATATATTCCAGAACATCCTCTTTTCAAAAGAATTTTTAATGAATGTGGAACGGCCAAAGTCATTCGAAGAAGTTTTTTTCAGCCTCAGCGACCGGCTGGACTGGTATGCCAGCAAGCGTTTTTTCAAAGACCTCAACCGGGTAACCAGCAGCTCGAATTTTCCCAGTCTCAACAACATGAAACAGGCCGCCATGACCTACAAACTGGGACGGCCGGCACGCATACCCCTGGATACGCTAAGCTTTGCCTTTTATCATAAGGCCGTTCGCGAAAAGCTGTTAATCGACCGCAAAGGCAATCCCGATAACAACAACGATGGCGGCTGGCAGGAGTCGCTGATCAACGTAAATCTGATGCAAGACGACTTTATTGATTATTTGTTCCTAACGGTTTTGTCGCGCAACGCCAGTGAGCGAGAATTGACCGAGCTCAATGCCGTTATTGCAGATAAGGGCTTTAACCGCAGCGACCGGAAAATGCAACAGGCCATGATCGTCCTGGATTACATATCCCGGCTGTCGGAATTATATCATACCCGGCCGTTTGAAAAGGAGGTGCAAGAATGATAACGAGAAGACAGTTTCTAAAAGCAGCCGGAATCGGGGGCCTTTCTTTGATGGCGCCACCGCTGCTCTGGAAAAACGAAGTACAGGCGGCTTTGCCG
This sequence comes from Deltaproteobacteria bacterium, assembly GCA_024639185.1. Lineage (GTDB taxonomy): Bacteria > Desulfobacterota > Desulfobacteria > Desulfobacterales > JAHEIW01 > JAHEIW01. The sequence goes on from JAHEIW010000003.1 coordinate 23,026, forward strand.
GATGCGCTCAATTATGCGGCACCGGCGGTGATCCCGCAGGTCATCCATATTTTCCTGTACGGCGGGCCTTCGGAGCTGGCCGGCAATCTGACCAACATTGAAGAAATCGCTGCTAACTCACAAAATCCATACCCGTCCAGCCTGGATCCGGATAATGCCAACAGCGATATCACCGCCAATAATTTTTGGGGTGCTGCCGGCGGTGATATCATGGAGCAATTGCTGGACAACGGGCAAATGTCGTTGTATCGCACCATCAACCGCATTAAAGATGACAACAAAGGCCACAGTCGTTGTATCTCTCAAAACCTGGTCGGCAACCTGGATTTATCCAAAGCAGGAATTGCCACGACCCTGGCGGCCATCATCGATAAATATAACCCTTTTGCAAACAAACAGGTTGATGAGTTGCTGCTGCCTTTTGTGACCTTTGAAGGCAATTCGCGGGTGTTCAGCCCGGGCGACCTGGACGTTCCGCTGGCCTTGCGGCCCCTGGCGCTGGATGCCAATTTCAACAATCCTTACGCGCGCTCCAGAAATAATTATCTGGATGCCAGCAACGAAAACGATAATGACCAAAAACTGGAAGAGCTGGCTCAGATACAGTCCAACTTATTTCCGCAATATGAAAACATCAATAACGCCCTGATTAAACGCGCCGAGCTGGCGGGTTTTATTGAAAGCAGCTTTAACAGTGAAAAAATCATTGAGGATCTGCCTGTTGATCCGGGCACCGGGCAAAAGATCCAGTATCCGGACTCCAATTTCGGAAACCGGTTACGGGCCGCAGTCAGTCTGGCGATCAAGAATCCGGAAAGCATTTTCATCAGCCTGGGCAGCGGTGGGTTAGGTGGCTGGGACGATCATTCCGATTCTCTGACACGCTATCCGAGTCGCATACAGCGCCTGATGGAAGCCCTGCAGGCGGCCGCCCGCCATATGGCGCTGATGGAAGCCAACACGATTATCATCAACGTGTTCGGTGACTTCGGCCGGAATGTCAATGTGAACGACTCAAAGGGTTGGGACCACGGCAACAATCAGAATCTGTATACCCTCGGCGGTGCCGATATACCGGATCGCGCCCTGGGAAAACTGGTCGGAAAAACCCGGCGTATCGGAACGGCTTTTCAAAACCGCCAATTTACCTCGCCGACCGACGACAGCTATCAATGTGAACCTTTTGCCATTGCCTCGACCCTGTTTAAATACTTCGGTGTCCGGAATCCGGAAGTGCTCACCGGGGAGCCTGCCATTGACGAATCCGATAACATACCCAACGAAAGGGCGTAGTCTCTGGCTCACATTTGCAACAATAAAGGTCTGTGAAGCAATTGCTTTTCGGCGAGTGTTGCGACTGAGTATGCGCGGCACCACCTGAAATCAACCATAACCAGGCGACGGTTGAAATTTATCAATCGTCGCTTTCTCTTGTAAGCGTTTGACTTCTTTCAAGAAAAAAAGCTATAATATATGTGATTCCTGACTCAATCTGCCAGCAAAATGGGTGCTCAATTCGAATAGCGCGCATCGTATACGAACGATGTGTTTGGTTTCAGAACGTCATAACCACTGCAGCAGGAAAGGCTTTTGGGAATGCCCAACGCAATGCGCGGAAAATTGATTCTAAAAGCAGTACCGGCCGGAGACGCTGAAGAAAAAGTCGTAATGATGCTGCTTAAATTCGCAAAAACAGCTTCCGCAATCGAGCTAACCAAAAAGGTCCGAGATACGCCGTATGTGCTCAGCGGTGATATTGAAGCCGAAAAAGCGCTGATGTTCATCGAGGCGTTTCAAAAATGCGGGGCAACGGCAGTGTTTATCCCCCATGTAACCGAAGATGCCCCTGCCGAACAGTTAGCTCCGGTCCAGAGGCCGCAGGTATTTTCTTTTGAATCAGATGCATCTTTTATGGATGAAGAAACCCCGCCGCCCATCCATGTAAAACCCCCCAAAAACGGCGTCCGTCGCTTAACCATGACACTGGTCATCATCTTATTCGTTTTATCCCTTGGTTTTCTCACATGGCAGCTCTGGCCGATTATCGGCGACAAGGTTCAGGAGATTATCAACTTCCTCAAAAACAACATCTAAAACCTGTCTCAAAAATGCGTCAAAGTGCTCAGGGCTGTGTTATCCCGTGAATTGAAATACTCACGTACTCCGTGTACGCTCTGTTTTCAATTCACGGGACGCCTTGCCCTGAACCCTAATCCACTATTTTTGAGACAGGTTTACATATTTTTATGTTTTAAATTAATTTCTGATTGCAAAAAATATCAAAAGTTAATGATTTGAAACGCTCAGCTTTGGGACCGAAGCTGAGCGCTTGTCGAGGTTGCCGCATATACACGGAAAAAGGGGTCCCGCTATAGTTAGCTATGCTAAAGAAGCGAACGCCATCTAACACAGTAGATGCAGTGAGATCGGCAAGCCCCTTGGGGTTTCAAATTTTTAGTGGTTGTTAAAATAACGTTTCTGAATTCAAACTTTTTTTACAACCACTTATGCCGCGCTTCCTTATTTCCGTATGTTATAAAAGTAAGCGGCGAAAAATTTAGAAAGATAGTATTCCTTTTAATTATATTTTTGCTCTATTTTTAAAATTTCAAACGCTCACTTTAAGTAAAAGTTATGTAAAACATACCCCGCCCATATTGACTGTAGCGGCAGACATTTATAGAATTTTAGCATACACGTTAAAAGCGACTCAAAACCATCACCGAAATTGCCGGGAATCCAATTTATGAAAATACAAAACATCATTTTGATTATCACAGCCCTTTTACTCGTATCCACACTGGCCTGGTCTGAAGACGCATCCCACCGTGACCTTCGCAGCCGGGCACAAAAGGCCTACACCGACGGCAACTGGCAGGATGCTTTTGAGCTGTATCGCCGGCTGAGCCTGGATCCCGCAGCCGATCCTAAAAGGATCGGTCCGGATTTTTCCCAGGCCTGGCAGTGTTTGCGCCAGCTGGGCCGATTGGATGAGCTGGACGGTTTCCGTGAAGCGGTCATAGAGCAACACGCCACCAATTGGCGACTTCTGCTAACTGCGGCCCGCAGCTACAGCCAAAACTCCCATTGGGGCTATTTGATTGCCGGAGAATTTCAGCGTGGTCCCCACCGCGGCGGCGGGAAATATGTCAACGCCATTGCCCGCGATCGGGTTCGTGCATTGCAGCTTCTGCAAAAGGCCATGGCGCCAGCCGAATCGGATCCGCAAAAAGCTGAAGTCGCCCAGTTTTACATGGAGTTTGCCCGTACCGTGCAGCAGCATCGCGGCAGTGCCCAGGCCTGGCGTCTGCAATATTTGACTGATCTTACTCATTTGCCTGACTACGAACCCGGATACGGTCATGAGTATGGTCGTCGCACCCACTATGCACCGGTTGATACGCAGGGCCAGCCGGTTTACCATCACGTTCCAGAAGACTTTGACGCCGCTGCCTCAGACGGGGAACGCTGGCGCTGGCTGCTGGCCAGGGCCGTGGTGCTTGATCCGGCGCTGCAAGCCGGTGTTGAATATACCTGGGGCACTTTTTTGCTCCAGCAGTTTGGTGTGCAAACGCTGGCGGATTATGGCATCCTATACGGCCGTGGGGGCCCTGCAGACAATGCTGCGCACAAAAAAGATGACAGTGGCGCTTACGCAGTTCACACTTTAGGCGACGGTGAAACCATTGCGCGGCTGGCGGTAGGGGTGCGGCGCTTTGATCTGCCTGATGAATTTAATTTCATTCATGTGTATAAAAAAATCCTTGAAAACGGCAATAACGGTCATCACGCAAATGCGACCCGGGCGCTGGCTCAGATCTACGAAAACCGGCGGCAGTATGATCGTGCTGTCCAATACTGGCAACGCTATCAAAAATATAGTCGCAGCGCCGCCCAAAAACGAATTGATCAGATCACCAAAAACTGGGGTGTCTTTGAGTCCGGCGGCATGCAGCCGGCCGGCACAACACCCCGCGTTGAATATCGCTTTCGCAACGGCCGCCGTGTCGCGTTCAGCGCTCGTCGCATCCGCGTCAAACGGCTGCTCGAAGATGTAAAAGCATATATCCGCAGCGAAAACCGACGGCTAAAATGGCAAAGCATCAACCTTAACAATATCGGCTGGCGCATCGTTCATGAAAATCAGAACCAGTATGTCGGCAAGCAGGTGGCCAGCTGGCAGCTGAAGCTGGATCCTGACGAGCGACACTGGGATCGGCATGTCACCGTTGAATTCCCTGATGCCCTTAAAACAGCCGGTGCATACCTGGTCACGGCCCAAATGCAGGACGGCAACGTCGCCCGCATCATCGTCTGGGTGGCCGATACGGTTATCGTTAAAAAACCGCTTAAACAGCAGATGCTCTATTATGTAGCCGACGCGGTCAGCGGCAAAGCGTTGGCCGGTGTCAACCTCGAATTTTTCGGCTACCGCACCCGTTCGATTAAAGGCACCAATCGTTACCGCATCCTTCACCGGGAATTAAACAAAGAAACCGACAAAAACGGTCTGGTAATTGTCGAACCCTCTCAGATGGCTCAAAATATGTCCTGGCTGGCAACCGCAACCACGCGCGCCGGGCGTCTGGCCTTTTTAGGTTTTTCCAATGTCTGGTATCCAAATTACTATGATAGCGAATACAACCAGACCAAAACCCTGATCATGACTGACCGACCGGTATACCGCCCGGCCCAGACGGTCAAATTTAAGGCCTGGGTACGGCACGCCCGCTATGATAAAGCGAATACCTCTGCCTTTGCCGGTCAGCCGTTTAATGTTCGAATCCATAATCCCAAAAACGAGCAAATCTATTCGCAACGCCTGACGGCCGATGCCTATGGCGGTATCACAGGCGACTTTAATATCCCGGCCGAGGCACCTTTGGGCGTATACCGCATCTCCCATGACCATAGCAGCGTTTACGGTGGTCAGACCTTTCGGGTGGAAGAATACAAAAAACCCGAATTTGAGGTCAGCGTTGAAGCGCCTGCCGAACCGGTCATGCTCGGTGAAAAGATCACCGCCACGATTAAGGCCACCTATTATTTCGGCTCTGCGGTCACTGAAGCCCGGGTTCAATACAAGGTGTTGCGCACTGAACATGACAGCCGCTGGTATCCACGATTATACTGGGACTGGTTTTATGGACCGGGTTACTGGTGGTATGCCTATGATTATCCCTGGTATCCGGGCTGGAAAGACTGGGGCTGCCTTAGACCCATATGGAGCTGGTGGCCACAACGACCGCAGCAGCCACCGGAGATCGTGGCCGACGGCGAAGTTAACATCGGCCCGGATGGCACGGTTAAAATCCCCATCGATACCGCGTTGGCCAAACTGGTTCACGGCGACAGCGACCATCGCTATACCATCAAGGCCGAAGTGCGGGATCAGTCACGGCGAACAATTAGCGGCCAGGGTCAGGTGCTGGTGGCCCGCAAACCCTTTACGGTTTATGCCTGGTTAGACCGCGGCCATTACCAGATCGGCGATACGATTAACGCCAGCTTTAAAGCCCAAACCCTCAGTCGAAACCCGGTTGCCGGCCGGGGCCGGCTCAAACTGCTGCGCATCACCTATCGGAACAACCAGCCCCGGGAAACTGAAGTGGCCAGCTGGGACCTGGACACCGACGACCAGGGCAATGCCGCCCTGAAGATTCAGGCGTCCCGCTCCGGTCAATACCGTTTGTCCTATACCGTAAAGGATGGCAAAGAACATGCCATTGAAGGCGGCTATATTTTTACCGTCCGCGGCCGAGGGGATGACGGTGCCGACTATCGGTTTGCCAAAATCGAATTGATTGCCGATAAGACCGAATATGCGCCCGGGGACACGGCACAGTTGCAGATCAACACCGATCGTGCCGGTGCCACGGTGGTGCTGTTTGTGCGCCCGGTCAACGGCATCTATTTACCGCCTAAAATAATCACCCCGCGCGGCAAAAGCGCCCGTGAGACGATAACCATATCAAAAAAGGACATGCCCAATTTTTTTGTGGAGGCATTTACCGTTTATGACGGCAAGGTGCACACGGAGGTGCGAGAAATTGTGGTGCCGCCTGAAAAACGGGTGCTCAGAGTAAACGTTACACCTGCCCAAAAAGACTATCGTCCCGGACAAACCGCCAAACTCAGCGTTCGGCTAACCGATTTTAATGGTGAGCCTTTTCAAGGCTCAGCGGTCATCAGCGTTTATGACCGCGCGGTCGAATATATTTCCGGCGGCTCCAATGTCCCGGAAATTCGCTCCTTCTTCTGGAAATGGCGCCGGCACCATCAATCCTACCGGGAATCCAGTTTGGAACGCTGGTTTGCCAACTTGCTCAAAAAAAAGGAAACCCCCATGATGCCCATCGGGGTCTTTGGCAATCTGATCATAGCCGATGCGGCCGGTAAAAAGTCGCACGCCAAACAAACAATGGCCCGTTCTCAGGTAGCGCTTGAAGCCGGTGCAGCCCGGGCGCCCGCGTCGGCCAAAGCTGCGCTAGAGGAAAAAGCCGATGAATCAGGCCGATTTGCCGACAAGGAAGCTTCGGCTGACGACAATCTGGTCCAGCCAGCGGTGCGCAGCAAATTTGCCGATACCGCCTTCTGGTCGGCCGGCATCACCACAAATGCACAGGGTATGGCAGAAGTTACCTTTAAAATGCCCGAAAATTTGACCGGCTGGCGGGCTAACGTCTGGGCCATGGGACACGGCACCAGAGTCGGCCAGGGTGATGCCGCCCTGGTGACCCGCAAGGATCTGATTGTGCGCCTGCAGGCCCCCCGGTTTTTTGTGGAAACCGATGAGGTCGTGCTATCGGCGAACGTCCATAATTATTTGAAGCACCGCAAATCCGCTAAGGTGGTGCTCGATTTGGAGGGCGGTTGTCTGGCATTGGTAAAGGGCCAGAAACAAACCCAATCCATATCTGTTGACGCCGATGGTGAACAGCGCGTGGACTGGCGCGTTAAGGTCATCAAAGAGGGCGAGGCGGTGGTGCGCATGCAGGCGTTGACCAATGAAGAATCCGACGCCATGCAGATGCGCTTTCCGGTATATGTTCACGGCATGGTCAAGCAGGTACCTAAAAGCGGCGTCATCCGTGCCGATCAGAGCCGGGCCCAGATCCGCTTTCAGGTGCCCGCCGCCCGGCGCGTGGATCAATCCCGCCTGGAGTTGCGCTATTCACCGACGCTGGCCGGCGCCATGGTGGATGCCCTGCCGTATCTGGTCAGCTATCCATACGGCTGCACCGAACAAACCTTGAATCGATTTTTACCCACCGTGATCACCCAGCAAACCTTAAAGCGCATGGGTGTTGATCTGGCCGATATCAAAAACAAGCGCACCAATTTAAATGCCCAGGAAATCGGTGAAGACACCCGGCGGACCGAGCAATGGCAGCGCTACGATCACAACCCGGTATTTGACGAAGATGAAGTGGCATCCATGGTGGCTGCCGGCGTCGGCCGCCTGGTGGCCATGCAGCTGTCTGACGGCGGCTGGGGCTGGTTTAGCGGCTACGGTGAGCGGTCCTATCCGCATACCACGGCTCTGGTCGTTCATGGGTTAGAGATCGCCCGGCAAAATGGGGTGATAATATCCGAGCAGGTGCTCACGCGGGGCATCCAGTGGCTCAAAAATTATCAGGCCAAAGAAATAGAGCGCTTGCGTCTGTGGGACCGCACCCAAAAGAAAGGAAAGCCACAGGCCGACAATCTGGACGCCTTTGTCTATATGGTGCTGATCGATGCGGGCGTCGAAAATATACATATGCGCGCCTATCTGTATCGTGACCGCAACCGCTTGGCGGTTTATGCCAAGGCGATGTTCGGCCTAGCGCTGATTAAGGTCGAAGACGCTGAAAAACTGGCCATGATTATTAAAAATATCGAACAGTTTCTGGTGGTCGACGATGAAAACCAGACCGCCTATCTGAACCTGCCCAACAGTCATTACTGGTGGTACTGGTATGGCTCCGAGTATGAAGCCCACGCCTATTACCTGAAGCTGTTGGCGCGCACCGATCCGGCCGGTAAAAAAGCGCCCGGCCTGGTTAAGTATTTACTCAACAATCGCAAGCACGCCACTTACTGGAACAGCACCCGGGATACGGCGGTGGTCGTGGAAGCCTTTGCCGATTATCTGGCCGCCAGCGGTGAGGCCGCGCCGGATTTAACCCTGGACATTCACTTCAACGGCCAGAAGTTAAAAACGGTGCGCATAAATGCCCAAAACCTTTTTACTTTCGATAATAAATGGATTCTGGTTGGCAAACAGATTCCCGGCGGCACCCAGACGCTGACGCTTAAAAAAGCCGGCCGGGGCCCGATCTATTTTAATGCCTACCTGGATTATTTTTCCCTCGAAGACTTTATCACGCGGGAAGGTCTGGAGATCAAAGTTCAGCGCCGGGTCTTTCGCTTAAAAGAAATAGACAAAACAATTAAGGATGTCGGCTCACGCGGGCAGGTCGTTGATCGCCGGGTGGAAAAATACGAGCGCCGGCCGCTTGATAATGGGGCGACCTTAAAAAACGGAGAGCTGGTCGAAATCGAGCTGATCATTGACAGCAAAAACGATTATGAATACCTGGTCTTTGAGGACATGAAGGCCGCCGGATTTGAACCCGTTGAGGTGCGCAGCGGCTACAGCGGCAATGAAATGGGGGCCTATGTGGAATTCCGTGATCATAAAGTCGCCTTTTTCGTGCGTCGCCTGGCGCGCGGCAAACACAGTGTCAGTTATCGGCTACGGGCGGAAATTCCAGGTAAATTCAGCGCATTGCCCACCAGGGCCTATGCCATGTATGCACCGGAGCTGAAAGCCAATTCCGATGAAATCAAACTGATCATAGCTGACGATGAGTGACCATCCGAATTTTTTGTGAATATGCATTCAAGCGGACTGAATCGAAATGAATGCCAAGGCAGATAGATGATTTGACCCGATGGTGTGTGCTATTACCAAGCCGGAGACGACGGGCCCAATCAGAGACAGAGTACAGCTGTCTTTTTAATCGCCCGTTGCCTATGGAACCAACATCTTAAAATCGCGGCAGGTGCAGTTCGTCAATATGGTGCTTATTTTCCCTGACAAAATGATTCACGTAAGGCGGAACCACCGCGCGGTTTAAATAATCTTTAAAATCAGCATCTATTTTCGTTTTGGGCACGGAGGCAACCGGCCAGTCTTCGGCTGATTTACAAAAAACATCGTATTCGCTTTGTCCGGTCACGCGCGATATTTTAAACAGATAAAACTCCATAGAATTTTGATGCTTCCGGATCTGCCGGGCATTTAATTTGTACAGGGCCAGCAGTCCCATTCCCGCCAGGAGGGCAAAGCACACGCTGCCAACTCCATTTATGATTTCTGCAAACATCGACCTATCTCCTAAAATTAATCACTGTTATAAATATCGGCCAGATAGTGTGTAACCTTTAAACATATTTATGAATTCATTCGCCCAGCAGCAGGATGTTGCTGAAATGGGTCAAACACATCCAAAAGGCCAAAGGTAAATGTTAAGCACGATTTGTAAGTTGCAAATCATATGCCATTTATACCGCAGGTTTGCGATCAGGCCCAGCGCACATGCTCAGGCATATTCACAAGAGGTCACATGGATTAGGACGGCGATTGCAACCCGCAGGTCGACATGCTTCTGCTGTCTTTGGCTCTGGTTGGAAGCATAGCGGTGGTTTACCTGAAGGTTGACCATATCCCAGAACGATTTACCGATCGTGTGTCAAATGCTGTCAAATGCGATAAGATAATGTCAAGATTCTGAAATATTTATAAATATCATTATTTTTTAGGTTGCTTTGATGGCTTCGCTTTGCTAAGCAAAAAGCAGGTTTTATCTGTCCGAGCTTTATCCCATCCAGTTAAATCATAACGGGTAGACACTGAAAAATTTGTCAAATTCCAGGACTTCCTGCCGACCCCTTACGTCAGGATTTTGGCGCAAGAGAACATGTTTATCTTAAGGCAAGATTCGAATATCGCTTTCATCGAACCGGACCGCGTGGTGTCTGCCCTGGACCAGACCCTTCCCAGTGGTTTGGACCGCATTCAGGCCGATCAGAACGACACCGCCAAAAACAATCCGGTAGATGTCGACATCGCCATCATTGATACCGGAATCGATCTGGACCACCCGGATCTCAATGTCGTGGCGTCCATCAATTGTGCCCGCTGGTTCGGCGGCTGCGCCGATGGCGGTGACGACGGCGACAGCGACGGGACCCTTATTAAAATTAAACGCCCCTGATCCGTTGACGTCATCAATTAACAGTTAACGCAAACCGGCGCCCATATATTTATGCACGGGGTAAAAGGGCATAAGTATATGGGCTTTTTTATCCGAGCCGGGCGGCAAGCAAGTGATTCGACCTGTTGTCGGGCTTTGATTACGATAAATGATGCGACAGCGCAACGGCTTGCTTGTGGTGATTTTGATGCTTAAGATTTTCTAATTGGTTGGCCCCACGATCGGCGGGTGCAAGCGGCACCCGAATTCATTAAACCCAGGCTAAAGGGTGATTCTCGTGACACCGGAAATTATCATGGTCCTGTCGATTCTGGCAGTGGCAATCGTGTTGTTGATCAGCGAATGGATCCCGATGGAGGTCACCGCCCTGCTGGCGCTGGGCGCCGTGGCCTTGACCGGCCTGGTCAACCCGGTTGATGCGCTTGCCGGATTTAGCAACCCTGCTGTTATTACGGTCTGGGCGGTTTTTATTCTTAGCGGCGGATTGACACGAACCGGTGTTGCCAATGTCATCGGTCGATTTGTGCTGCGTATGGCAGGCGACAGTCAGACGTTGATGGTGATCGTCATCATGACGACCGCCGGTGTGATGTCGGCCATCATGAACAATGTGGCGGTGGCCGCCCTGATGCTGCCGGTGGTCATGGATATTGCCCGCCACACCGGCAGCGCGCCCTCCCGGCTGTTGATGCCCCTGGCATATGGTTCGCTGCTGGGGGGTCTGACCACCCAGATCGGCACGCCCCCCAACATCCTGGTCACCAACGCCCTGCAAGATGCCGGGCTCAAAACCTACAGCTTTTTTGATTTTACACCCATCGGCCTGGTGATCATGTTCGGCGGTATTGCCGTGATGGTTTTTATCGGCCGTTACCTGCTGCCACAGCGCGATTTAGCCAAAGAATCCTCGCGAACCAATAAGGTGGACTGGGCGTCTGGGGAAGAATCAAAGGAACAGTTGTTTAAAGTCCGTATCCCGGCGGCCTCAAACCTGGTTAACAAGACCCTGGCGGACAGCCGTATGGGATCTGTTTTGGGCTGGAATGTGATCGGTATTACCCGCAAAGAGCACACTGTTTTGGCCCCCGGGCCCACTGATGTTTTACAGTCAGATGACCTGTTGACCGTTGAAGGCCGCATTGAAAATTTAGATGACATGAAAAACTGGCAGCAGTTAATTGTGGAAGATAAAAAAATCGATGTCACCGCACCCTATTCAGAGGAAATCAAAATCGGCGAGGTCCGCCTGCCGCCCGCTTCCCAGTACATCGGCAAAACCTTGAATGTTTTGGGTTTCCGCGATCAATTCGGCGCCAATGTGCTGGCCATATATCGTAACGGCAGTACCAAACGCACCCATCTGTCTGATGAGCCCCTGCAGCCCAATGATCGAATGCTGGTGGCCGGTCAACAGGAGCGCTTGGAGCAACTCGCAGAAAAATCCGGATTCGATCAATTTCGCTTTGTCCCCCGTCAGGAACTGATCGATGTCTTTCATCTGCATGAACGCCTGATGGTCATGCAGGTACCGCCGGATTCGCCGCTGGCCGGAAAAACGCTCAAACAGAGTCGTTTGGGAGATGCACTGGGCAGCCGGGTTCTGGGTATCATGCGGGACAATGATCCTATCGTAATGCCCGAGCCCGATGAAATCCTGCAGGCCGGCGATCGGCTGGTGGTTGAAGGACGCCTGAGGGATTTTAAAGAATTGGAAGAACTTGAAAAACTACAAATTGAAAGACGCACCCGTCCGGATATTCAGTCCCTGATTACGGATAATGTGGGCGTGGTGGAGGCCATCCTTTCCCCCCAGACAACGCTGGCGGGCAAAACCCTGCGTCAGCTAAATTTCCGTGAAAAATACGGTTTAAATGTACTGGCCATCTGGCGCGGCGGCAAGGCCTTTCGGACGGATTTGCGGGATATGGATTTGCGTTTTGGCGATGCCATCCTGCTGTTGGGCCCGCGCGGCAAACTCCAGCTGTTGGGTCGCGAGCCGGATTTTGTGGTCCTGACGGAAATGGCGCAACGCGAAGTGCGCCTGGAAAAGATGAAAATCTCGCTGATGATCATGGCGGCGGTTCTTTTCCCGGTTATCGTGGGCTGGGTACCCATCTACATCGCTGCCGTGGTCGGAGCCGCTCTGATGGTGCTTTTTGGCTGCCTGACCATGGAAGAGGCCTACCGACAAATTGAATGGAAGGCCGTTTTTCTCATCGCCGGTATGCTGCCGCTGGGAACGGCTTTGGATCAAACCGGCGCCGCCCGGATGATCGCCGAGGGCGTGGTATCATTGGTGGGTCCTTTTGGGCCCACAGCGGTGTTGTTCGGTCTGGTCAGCCTGACCTTTGTCGCCACCTGTTTTGTGCCCACCGCCGCCCTGGTGGTTCTAATGGCACCCATCGTGTTGAGTACCGCAACCACATTGGGCCTGTCGCCGCATGCCCTGCTGATGGGAGTGGCCATGGCCGCATCGGCCAGTTTTATGACCCCGATATCGCACCCGGCCAATATTCTGGTCATGGGGCCGGGGGGCTATCGTTTCATGGATTATATTAAAGTCGGCGGTCTGCTGACTTTGGTCGTTTTGCTGATCATCGTTTTTATCTTGCCGTTTTTCTGGCCGCTGACCGGATGACCAAAATCAAAGAATAGGGCCCTAATGCGTTCTTATTCAAAAGCTCTCTGACGATGAAAGAACCATCCATAAGATCGGTGGTGACATCGCCGCCAGTGTAGGACCGACCCGGAAGCCATCCGGGCACCGCGCCGGGAGCCCGGTGCCCGCAGCTGACTGCCGGCAAGCGGGTTAATCCACTTCGCAGAAAGGATGGGGATGTCATCGGTGTTGAAGTCGTAGGTGACCTGACCGTCGATGAACAGGCCGTGGAAGCGGGCGCTGTCGATGGTCAGTGCCTGCCGCCCCTCATATACCACATCGTTCCTCAGCTCCACGGACGGACCCCGCTTGAAAACAATCCGGCGCACCACAACTGCGTTCAATGAAAGCAGGAACTGATTTATGAAGTTTAATAAAGGTATGGGGGGATAACCTAACCCGAACCAGAGACAAAAGCAGAATTGGCAAAGAACTAAATGATAGGCGTCGGCTTCCTGTTAAAAACCTTCCTCCATCCGGAATAGTTTATCCCCCCTGTAGGCCTCATGCTGACGGGTAATGTTCAAGCGCCTTATCAGAAAAATCGGTGATAAGTGCTCGTAGCTGTTAGCGGTTGTGAAAAAACGATCCGGTATTCAGGCGTTTTTTCTACAACCACTTATGCCGCACTTCCATATAGCGGAACGCTATTATGGAAAGCGGTAGAACAGCCATGCAGTATGATAGATGCCACCGTAGCAGATGGCAACAGGGGTTTAAAGGGAAAAAGTAAAATATTATCAAATATTTACAGCATTTGACAGCATTTGACAGCATTTGACAGTTACGACCCTGAAAAACTATAAAAATAGGAAAATCTGTAATAAATGAACCGGATGGTTTTTGCATAAAAAACCATACAAAGGGATTAAAATAAAATGCTAGGAGCGCAATACAAGCGGAATTAAACTATTTTTTACTGTATTTTACTTAATTTTACAGTTTTTTACACATACATGGCGATTTTTTAAAAAAATGCTTCACATCAACCATTTTATCCCTTAAATGGTAATCGGGACATCGAATTTTCGGTGCCCAACAAATATTTTTAAAGAAAAAACATACCTTGCCGATACTATAGTAGGTCAAAAGCCAAGGGAAGTTTTCAAAAATAATGAGGACATCAGGTGGTATTTATGATAAATGATCACATCGTGCAGCGCCGAAGCGGTGAAGATCGACGCAAAAAAAACGACAGACGCAGCGGATTTGACCGACGGAACGGTAGTTTCGCCAACGACTTTGATGAATTCAGCGAAGAAAATGTCTATACCACCAAAGAAGCCTGTGAATATCTTAAGATTTCGCGTCCCACTTACCTCAAGTACATTGCGGAGGGTCGCATCCGGGCCATTAAAGTCGGTCGCGGTTGGCGCACGCTCAAAACAGAACTGGATCGCTTTTTACGAGGAGACTAACGCTTTTCAGACACAGCGTCATTAAATTCCTTCCTCCGGTAGCCTACAACTGCCAGCTTGTATTTCCTGCGCTTACGTTTTCATGCGCTCCATAGCGCCATTGCCCAGCCAAAAACCAACCTGCCAGCGTGAAGCCCATCAGCATTAGATGGTGCCTTCGGCCCCCATTTTAGGCGCGAACAAAAAAGTTAACGGGGTGTAGGAAATCAACGCTATTAAAAAAAACACGTGTTTACATCTGGTTATGCCACCTGATGCTCCCGGCCGGATGCCAATGGTGCAGGCAAAACCATACACCCGTACCCATCCAAAATTCACTATTTTTAATATAAAATTAAACAATAACAATTGGTTATGAAGTTTTGCGCACCTTTGGCATCCAGCTTGCTTTTAACATAAGCTAAAGCAAAGGAGGTGATCTTTTTGATGAGAAAAACCTTATCCATTATCCTGGTCTGGCGCTGGCTTTTTGCCATCTTTGTCATCTCTGTAGCGGGCGTCGCCGCGACCCCTTACAAGGGGGAAATTCACACGACCCGGACCATCGTGGGAACCATCATCAATAAAAATCTAGACCTAGTTACCGTATGTTCACAAGAACATCCGGGCCAAATTATAACCCTGAGCACCAATCCTAAATCCGAAAGACTGACCTTGCTGCCGGGTGATCAGATCATCGTTGAATACAGCCCGGATTATATCATCAGAACAATTTCAAAGCAGGGTTAAACGCCCGGCCGGTATAGAGGGCGGTCGGCCTTTAGTCTCTTTTAGGACAAAACCATACAAGCCGGCCATAAAAAGGATACGCATTTTAAGCTATTGATATTTAATCAAATTATGCTTTTTAGGCCGCAAGAAGCCTGCGGCCCTGTAACCAAATTTATACAAAATAAAACTGACCTGCAGATTCATAAACAAAAATATCTATATATATCAGCGAGATAAGTTGATAACCCCTGTGTGGCACAGCCCTTGCTCTTTCAAATACTCGGTATCGGAGGGATCCACAGACCTCGTTGCGCCGAGTAAAACCAGGCGAATCATGTAATCGAATCGATGCTGAGATTTGAAATGGGCTGTCAGTCAACATAGCAACCCGTCCGGAAAGGAGGTGCAATTTTGCGGGTGTAATACCATTAAAATGGATATCATACGGAATCAATTCGATTACATACTAAACCAAAAAGGAGAAAACCAATGCGTCAATTACTGTTCAATAAGCCCATTTCAATGTTGATCATTACCCTGTTTGCTGTTTCTTTTGCAGCTGTAAGCATTTGCCAGGCCGCCGGTCCAGCCGGGGCCATTAAAGGGGAAGTGGTATCGGTGGACCCAAACTCTGGCATGCTTGAAGTGATGAGCCCGGAAGGCAAAACCATCATGCTAAATGCCGGAGAGCAAATCGAAGAACTGAAAACCCTGCAAAAAGGCGATCAGGTAATGATTCAATACGATAAAAACAAAAATATACAATCCATCAACAAGGAAGGCTAGCCCTTGCCTGACCTTCTTTGAAAGGGATAAAAGGGGCAGGTATTGCCCCTTTTATCCCAATGCCGGCCGTCAGGTATCAGATCGGCTGCAAATCTCATCACGGATCCGTCTGCTTACCCTCTTATTCGCGCTTTTATCAAAGCATTTCTAAATCGGTTGAGCCCTATAGCCCGTCTGGCGGTGGAAGATAAATGATGACCGCATTCTGTCCCATGCGCGCTCAATCCCGTTTCACGAGGACCTTCGGCAGGCTCAACCGCTGAACTGAAATCAATGAAACTGACCATTTTTAAACGACTCACCTTTGGTTATGCGGCCATTTTGTTGCTGGTTGTATTTCTGGGCGTTTATGTGACCTTAAAGCTCAATCAACTCAACGGGCTCAGCCGGGAAATTGCAACCGTGCATTTCAATCGCTTAACGCTGACGGAACATTTTATGGACAAGCTCTTTTCCCAGGTCAGTTTTGAGAAAAAATATCTCATCTCACGAGATGCTGACTTCTTAAAAAAATTCTGGGAGATACAGTTTCAGATAATTGAAGATATCCGCAAACTGGAGGCCTTGCCGGATACGGTAGAAAACAAGAATCTATTCACCCAGATCCAGACCGATTACGGCCAATTTTTATTGCTATTCAGAACCGAAATAGAAGCGCTGAAAAAAAATTTAAACTACCCGCGTCTCAAATTCCAGCAACAAAAGGATAATCTGGTTGATCAAATTAATCAGCGCCTTAGACAAATGATTCACATCAGCCGCTTGCAACGTGATAAAAAAATTAATGCCTCCAGCCAAATTAGCTCCCGGGTTTTGCAGGTAACAACGATTACAGCCGCATTGGCCATCCTGCTGGGATTGCTCATTTCCTTTTATAACACTCGCGGTATTAACCGCTCCATCGTAAGATTACAGAAAATGACCACAGAAATTGCCAAGGGTAAATTCGAAGAAATCGATACCATCACATCACCACCGGAAATTAAGGCGCTATGCGATGATTTTAACCTGATGTGCGAGCGCCTCAGGGAACTGGATGAGATGAAAAAAGACTTTATCAGCCATGTTTCCCACACCCTGCGAACGCCGTTGACCGCCATGAAAGAAGCCAGCCGGATGCTGATGGAAGGCACATATGCCGATGTTCCCGCCAAGCAAAACGAATTGCTGGCCATTACACAACAAGAATGTGAACGCTTGATTGATTCGGTGAACCGAATCCTGGATTTGTCCCGTATGGAAGCCAAAATGATGGATTATCAGCTAAAGCGAGGTCTCTTATTTCCGGTCATCCAACAAACGGTATTAAAACTGGCACCGATTGCCCAACGAAAAAAAATCGATCTTGAATTAAGGCCATCGCGCAATCTGCCGGCTGTCAAAATGGATGAAGAACGTATCGCCCAGGTCATGGAAAATCTGATCGGCAATGCTCTAAAATTTTCGGCTGCCGGTGGAACAGTGATAATTGCTGCCTCCCTGAAAAACCAAGGACAGCACTATATGGAAGTTTGTGTTGCTGACAGCGGTTGCGGTATCCCGCGGGAAAATATGGGAAAAATATTTGATCGATTTCAACGCATCGATGGCGGGCAAAACACCCCCCTGGGAACAGGCCTGGGGTTGTCGATTGCCAAACACATCGTCGCTGACCATGGAGGTAAGATATGGGTGCGAAGCAAACCCGGACAGGGCAGCAGCTTTTACTTTACGTTGCCGGTTGCGTGATCTGGGCCATGATGGCCATGGGATGCCTGCATTGGCCGCCACAGCCGCAGGGCGAGAAACAATTAGTTGAGGCCAGACAACGTTTGGCTTCAGGCGATTACAGCAGTGCCCTTGCAATAAACCGGCGTGTGCTGGCACAGTTTCCGACACGTCTGGCAGATCAATCACTTTTTCAGATCGGCTTGGTTTATGCGCACCCGCACAATCCGGATCGAAATATCCAAAAAGCAGTCGACTCCTTTCAGGGCATCATCGACCGCTATCCCACAAGCCAGCTGCAACCGGATGCCCATTTGTGGTTGGCCGTCCTGGATCAGCTCAGAGCCCAGGAAGGTCAAATACGGTTTTTAACCCAGCGCAGTGCTCCTCTGAAAAAGGCGCTAAAAATGCAAAAGAAGAAAATAAGCCAGCTACAGGACCAGCTGGAAAAGTTAAAGCGTATCGACATTCATATGGAAGAAAAAAAGCGAGACGCCATACCGCCGGCAGAAGAACTAAAGGAAAAAGGAAATGGAGAAAATTCTGGTAGTTGATGATGATCCCAGTATTCTTAAAGTGGTTCGAATGCGACTGGAAGCCCAGGGATATCGGGTAACCACTGCCTTTGATGCCCAAAAGGCCATTGACCTGGCAGCCGACAATCGGTTTGATGCCGCCCTGCTCGATCTAAAGCTCAATGGCAAAGACGGCATTCAATTGATGCAGGATTTACATCACATCAACCCGGAAATGCCGGTCATTATCCTGACCGCTTACGGTACGATTCAGAGTGCTGTGGCCGCCATGAAAAAGGGGGCTTACAGCTATTTGACAAAACCATTTGATCACGAAAACCTTTTGCTGCAGACCCGAAATTGCCTGGAACGCAGCCGTCTGACCAAAGAAGTGAAAAATCTCAAAAAAATCGTCAAAGAACGCTACGGTTTTGAAAACATCATTACTAAAAGTGAAACGATGCAGGCGGTCCTGGATCAGGTTGCCCAGGCCGCAGAATCGGATGCCAATGTGTATATTGAGGGAGAAAGCGGGACCGGAAAAGAGCTGATTGCCAAAACACTGCATCTGGCCAGCGCGCGTAAAGATGGACCCTTTGTGGCCATTAATTGTGCCGCCATACCCGAAACCCTTCTGGAAAGCGAGCTTTTCGGCTACCAGAAGGGTGCCTTTACGGACGCCGCTCGAAATAAAAAAGGCCTTTTTTTACAGGCCCATCGGGGAACCTTTTTTCTGGATGAGATCTCGGAAATGCCACTATCGATGCAGGCCAAAGTCTTACGGGTGTTGCAGGAAAAAGAATTTTATCCGGTCGGCGCCCAAAAGACGGTTAAAGTCAACACCCGCTTTATTGCCAGTTCCAACAAAAACCTGGAAGCAGAGGTTAAAAAAGGGGCGTTTCGGGAAGATCTTTTTTACCGCATTCATGTCATCGCCATACACCTGCCGCCGCTGCGCCGGCGTAAAGAAGACATTCCCCTGCTGGCCAATTATTTTTTAAACAAATACGCCCGGGAAACACAAAAAGATATCGCCGGATTTACGCCCTCGGCCCTGCAAAAGCTGATGTTACACGATTGGCCGGGTAACGTGCGCGAGTTGGAGAATACGGTTGAGTGTGCGGTTGCGCTGGCCACTGAAAATATCATTTCGGAAACGTCGATTCTGGCGGATCACAACGTGGCCGAAAGCGGCCTGCGGTCTTTAAAAGATGCTAAAGAGGATTTCGAGAAAAATTATCTAACCCAGTTGATTGAACTGACGGGCGGCAATGTTAGTCAGGCCGCTAAACTGGCCGGAAAATACAGAGCTGATCTATATCAATTGTTAAAAAAATACGGTATCAAAGCAGCCGACTATCGCAGGACGCCACATTGACCGACAGACTGTCAGCGGTGCCCTCCCCCGCAAAAAAAAAACCAAGATTTGAGCGTCTTCCTCTACCAATGACCTGACTTTTGCACACCTTTGGACAAATAGCATCTTTTTTAAAATAGACAAACCGTCGCAACGGATTTATGTTTTAGTTTCATCATCCCAATTTGAGAATGAAGGTTGTCGTACTTGCGGTTGCAGTTGACCGTTGACACAAACTATATTGACTTTGCACAAGCTCTGATATGGACACAAAAAGCGTAGGAGACAGAAAATGAAATCGATTAAACTGGCGTCCATGGACTGCGAACAAGTCTGTACGGAAATCGAAGATTTTGTAATCGAGGTGGTGCAGCAGGCCGCTTCGAGTGGATGCGTGATCGGGTTGTCCGGCGGTGTGGATTCGAGCACGGCGGCGGCACTGATTAAAAACAGTTTTGATCACTATAATGCCGAACGGGTCGGAGATGAGCAGGCACTTGAACTGGTGGGATATATATTGCCGTCAAGCATCAATGTGGATGTGGATGAAACCGATGCCGCATCTGTCGCCAAACATCTGGGGCTGCGCTACGAAACCCTTAGCATCGAAGCCCTGGTGGAATCGTTTAAATTGACCAATCCGGAAGCGTTTGAAAGTAAATTCCATAAAGGCAATATGATCTCCAGAATCCGTGCCAATGTTTTGTCAACTAAAGCAGCAACGGAAATTAAAACCCTGGCCGGAACCGGCAACCGTGATGAAGATTTCGGCATCGGTTATTATACCCTTTTCGGGGACGGGGCTGTGCATTTCAGCCCGATAGCCGGTTTACCCAAACGGCTTGTGCGGCAAATGGCCCGTTTCCTGGGTCTGAACAAAAAGATTGTTCAGCGCGAACCGACGGCCGGTTTGGAACCGGGTCAAAGTGACTTTAAAGACCTGGGGTATGATTATGATGTGGTTGAAATAATCACCGAGGGCCTGGCGCAGGGATTTTCAGAAGACAAGTTGATCAACCATCCCCAAATTGTTCAGCAGGTCGAAAGTCAGCTCCAGCATTACCTGTCCGTCTACGACGCCAGTAAATTTGACTCGGTAAAAGCGGTGGTGCAAGATGTGCTCAAACGCCATCAACAGGCTAAAGAGAAAATGAAGATCATCCATCCGCCAACACCCCGGATCACTTTATCGTATGACTAAAACCCGTCTCAAAATTACATCTAAGTTTTTCGGGTTGAGCCCGTTACCCGTTCGCCCGTTTGCCGGTTAAAGGATAAAATGAAACATTTTCCTTTCTTAACGGGCCTAACCGCCTTAACCGGCTCAACCGGCCAACCGAATTGGAGATGAAATATGTCCGCAGAATCCTTGCGCAAACAGCTATACGGATCCTTTAAAAACCGTGCCATGATGTATTGGCATATCTATCAGGCGCTGGAAAAAGAACTCGGCGAGCAAAAAGCGACTAAGATTTTAAAACGGGGGATTTATAATCGCGGGCTGGCAGGAAGCGGGTCTGAAAGATAGCGACATCGCCCGGATGTGCGATATTGCAGCCTGTGTTGATAAAGGCACCTTTGAAGGTGCCGGATTTGGTTTTTCAATCGAAACCTGGACATCCGGACAGCAGGGATGCTGCCGGTTGAAAATAAGGCCCGGCAAATAAAACCGACAATCCGCAAAAAAAAGCTAAAGTTCAGCGTATTTTTGCAGATAATAATATCGGGGAGGTTGTGATTTTTCCGGTATTGTCCTGCAAGCCGCAAAATTCAAATTGCCCCATAACAGCGCAGCGTTCAGCGTGCGGATAATCGATCCGCTAATGATTGCCAAGCCTTGGGGGGCTTTGATGTGTAAGAATCTTATCCGTTCCGTGTCAACAGTGCTCATCGTCACCTTCGCCTGTTTGATCGTCGGCTGTAATTCGATTCCTGTGCCGGAAGAAAAAAAACCCTACATCGGAACCTGGGAGGGCGTCGGCTTTCACCTGACCATAACTGACAACGGCGGCGTTGATTACAGGCGGGTAAAGGGGAAACGTTCAACAAAAATCTCCGGCCCTTTGAAAAACTTCAAGGGAGATGATTTTATCGTCGGTGTGTTATTTTTCACAACCACATTTGAGGTGCATCAGCCGCCCTACCTGGATGGCGGCGACTGGTACATGGTCATCGACGGTGTTGAATTGAAAAAAGTCGCCGGACCCCTAACCTGACCGTTTCAATTCACAGAGGAGTTAAAACATGCGGTTGATAAGGGTGGGACTTGTGGTTCTCCTGGGATTTTTACTGATTTCATGTGTCACGGCATCCGAGCCACGATTCAACAGTTTGCGGGCCGCAGATCAGCAAAAAATCCAGCAGCAATTAGAAAACAACTGGTCTGAATACATCATTTACTATATTCCGCAGCATGCCGTTTTATTCGACCCCAAAGATGACAGCAACACCTTGAAGGTCAGCGGTCGCTGGACAAGGGTGGGCGATCAAAAGACCTGGATAGAAATTTTGCGGCAAAACACCCAGAGCACGGACAGCTTTTTCAGTGTCTGGATGGGTTCAAGATCCGGATTTCTTGAAATTATCGGACCCGATGAACAGCTCTTTGGCTATCTGGTCCATGAAAAAATGGATCTGGTGGCGTTTAAAATCATCGACCGCAATACGATGCAAATCTTTTACTCACCGCAGAGAATCGAAGGACCTTAATATTTTGTGTATTGGATGAGCTCCTATTTTAACCTCTTTTTAATCAGCTTGCCTAGTTCGGCCACAGCCGCGGCAATCACCGTTTCACCGGACTGAGAATAGGACAGTCGAAAGGTGTGGGCTCCGCTGCCGTCTATGAAAAAGGGTTCACCGGCTACAAAGGCAACGTTATGCTCAATGGCTTCGGCCAGAAGGTTTGCGGCATCAATTGTTTGGGGCAGTTGAATAAATATAAAAAACCCGCCGTCCGGTTGATTCCATTGAACCTGTTCGGGAAAATGGGCCGCCAATTGCACGAGCATAAAATCCCGTTTACGCTTATAGTGTTGATTGTTCAGCTGAACGCGCTTTGCCCACTGCCCGCTACGGATAAATTCCAATAAAATATACTGGGCCAGACTGTTGGTGGCAACATCAATAAACTGTTTGGCCACCACCATTTTTCGAATCATTTCAGGAGGACCGATGGTCCAGGCCACGCGCAGGCCCGGAGCAAATGTTTTGGACATCGAGCGCATATGCACAACCCGACCATGAGCATCCAGAGAAATAACCGGTGGAAGATGGTCACCCTCAAATCGTAAATCTCCATATGGATCATCTTCAAAAATGACCAGATCATAGTGCTCCGCCAGCTCGACAAGATGTTGGCGCCGCTCAAGTGATAATGTGGTTCCCGTCGGGTTTTGAAAGTTGGGTATGACATATACGCCCTTGACCTGCTGACCATTTTTCTTTAACCGCTGCAACTGATCTTCAAGTTGCCGGGTATTCAGCCCGTTATCATCAACGGCCACTCCCTGGAGTTGGCCACAGGCGGCCATAACGGCGCCGGTTCCCCCAAAGTAGGTCGGCAGGCCCACAAAAACGACGTCATCAGGGTTGATAAGTACCCGGCAAGCCAGATCCATACCCTGGGCCGAACCGGCCGTAATGACAATATGATCCAGATCGCAGGCGATGCCATAGCGATCTGCGGCCAGATGGGCAAGTTCCTGCCGCAATTCGGTCACCCCCTCGGTTGCGCCGTATTGCAAGGCTTTGCCGGCTTTATTTTTGAGCAACTTGTTGGTAATGCGAATGATTTCTTGACCTGGAAAAACAGCCGGGTCCGGCCAACCACCGGCCAAAGATTTCATACCCGGTAAATCAACCAGTTTGTTAATTTCACGAATGGCCGATGGCACCGCACAGCAGGCACTTTTAGAGTACAAATGTTGCAGGTTTGACGTTGACATAATGAACCTCGATGCGGGATTAGGTTCTTAAACAGCGCAGATTCGCCAGATCTTCTGCATAACCGTAAAGGTGTAATCCTTTACTTTCGACTACCATCTGGCCGTCCTCAACACCAATTTCGGCTGCCATGTACTCTTTGAGGTTTTGAATGGCAGCCAGGTTGGCGGGAAAGCCGTTCCATAAATCCCAGGAACGAAAATAAACAAAAAAGTTTAAGCCGTTATTCTGAATTCGGGTATCAATCGATCGCAGGCAAGGGGGATCCAGTAAGGTTAGATCCGAAGGGTGGGCAATTTGAAGGACCAGTTGATTATTGCGCTCGCCAAACTTGCGATAGGTATCAATCACCCATTCGATCTGGTTCAAATACAACTGGCCGTCTTCTTCAAAAACAATCTTTCCGTCAACTTCGCGTTTATCGATGATTTTACTATTGGATGTATGCCACCAGTGGAGTTTGTCGCCCGATAGCGGGACGCGCACCAGGCGCTCACCATAGGTGTAGGACTCGCCCGGTTCTTTGCGCGCCGACATAAGATACTCAATATAGGCCCGGTCATAACCGGGGCCACCGTAAATATAATCGTGCTCTACCGGATTGGGTATGCCGCAGGCTGGCGGAATATCCGGAATCAGGGGTTGGGTTCCGGGATGTTTGACATGACCCATGAAATAATCATATTCAAGGCGGGTTTGGCCTTCATATGAACCGCGATCGATGACAAAACGTTTGCCGTGATCCAAAATATCATGCACCGCCTGGAACCATAGATCCGGCAAGTCCCTGGCGTTTATATTGTGGATCTCCATGTTTTTCCTTCTACTGGCAATGTTATAATTTGCTACATTACCACCAATCAAATTGCCTTGGGGTTAGTTAACGGGTTCAAAGGTTCAGGGTACAGGGTTTAGGGTTTAGGGTTTAGGGTTTTGCTATTAACACTGTGTACTCCATTGCCCAGCATATGGATTTTATAATCAGAAGTGCAGTTTAGATGATCACGATTATTTGAAATTATCTCAAAAATAGTAGATCACGTCCAAGGGCAAGGCGAAAACCGATTCAAAAGTGGAGTATACACGACAGTATTCGAGCATTTTGAATCGGTTTTTAACACAGCCATTGGGCGTAAGATGCATTTTTGAGATAATTTTTAAATGTCGAGCGTGCTGACTTCTAAAGCATTGCTCTGAATGAACTCTCGGCGGGGCTCAACAGCTTCGCCCATCAGGATGGTAAAAATTTCATCGGTATCGACGACATCTTCGACTTTAACCTGCAACATATTGCGTTTTTCGGGATTCATGGTGGTTTCCCACAGCTGGTCCGGATTCATTTCACCCAGACCTTTGTAACGCTGAATCGTGATGCCTTTTTTGCCATCGCGCATGAAAAAATTAAGCAATTCTGTTTTGTCTTTTGCCGTCAGGGGCTCTGTTTGCTTGTCTTTATCTGCGTTCGCAACCGTAAACGGCGGCGAATCATATTTGATGATATTTTTACTTAAGTTCAGACTGTGCTGGTAATCATTGGAATAGATCAGGCCGCGACCGATTCTTACAGAACCGGCTGATTTGCCGCTCAACTCCGATAACAGATCTTCTGTTTTGGCAGTTTGCCCGTTTACCGTTATTTCAAAGACCTTACGTTCTTCGCTGTAAATCAATTCATCGACCCAATATCCTTTTTCAATTATTTTCTGGCGCAATTGGGACATGCGTTTTTCATCTTGCAAAAAGGTCTTGTTGGCGACATTTTCATTGATCAACAGCTCTACTAGATCAGCCGGAATACCGCGGTTTTGGAGGTGATCTAGAACCGAATAGTACTCGGCAATACTGGCAATGAACATAAACAGATTGTGACCGGATAATTTCTGCTTACCCTTTTTATAGGAAAGCTGACGATTGCTGCAGATTTTTTTGAGAACAAAATCGTTTAATTCAGATTCACTGTTTAGGTAGTTTTCGCTCTTTTTACCTTTGCCGATTTTAAACAAAGGTGGTTGGGCGATGTAGAGATAGCCTTTGTCGACCATCTCGGGCATCTGCCTGTAAAAAAAGGTTAATAAAAGTGTTCGGATGTGGGAACCATCCACATCCGCGTCTGTCATGATAATCACTTTGTGATATTTAATTTTATCGATATTGTATTCTTCCTTGCCAACACCGGTTCCTAAAGCCGTGATAATGTTTTTTATTTCCTCGCTGCGCAATATTTTATCAAAACGCGCTTTTTCAACATTTAATATTTTACCCTTCAACGGCAAAACCGCCTGAAACTTGCGATCCCGGGCCTGTTTAGCAGAACCACCGGCTGAATCTCCCTCAACGATGAACAGCTCCCGCTCTGCAGGATCTGAAGACTGGCATTCCGCCAGTTTGCCGGGCAGGGTGGCATCCACCAGGGCACCTTTGCTGCGGGCCAGATCGCGCGCCCGCTTGGCTGCATCGCGTGCGCGGGCCGCATCTACCCCCTTGGCGATGATCTTTTTGGCAACCGACGGATTCTCTTCAAAAAAGGTACTTAATTTTTCATTGACCAGGGATTCAACAATTCCTTTGACTTCACTGTTTCCCAGTTTGGTTTTGGTCTGACCTTCAAATTGCGGATCTGTGATGCGCACACTGATAATGGCCGTCATTCCTTCACGAACATCATCACCGGTAATTTTAACCTGTAAATTCTTGGGTAGATTTCCATTGGAGGCGTATTGGTTGATGGCACGGGTTAATCCGGCTTTAAATCCGATGAGATGAAAACCGCCTTCGGTGGTGTGTATGTTGTTGGCAAAAGAAAAAATTTTCTCTGTGTAGGTATCGTTATACTGGATGGCAACTTCAATCTGAATATCGTTTTTAGTGCCTTCCATAAATATCGGTTTTTTGTGAAGGGCGTTGTGACGACGATTGATATACTTCACAAAATCAATAATACCGCCCTTTTGGTAAAACTCGTCTTTGTTGTCGCTGCGTTCATCTTCGATAATGATTTTAAGACCCTTGTTTAAAAACGCCAGTTCCTTTAAGCGGCGCACCAGAACATCATAACTGAATTCTGTGATTTCAAAAATTTCCGGGTCCGGCACAAAATGCACCATCGTGCCCTGTTTGCGGGATTTTCCTTTTTGGGTTAACTCACAGGTTTTTTTGCCTCTTTCGTATGACTGATAATAACGCTTGCCCTCGGAATAAATTTCGACTTCTAAAAAACTGGACAGTGCATTGACCACCGAAACGCCGACACCATGCAACCCGCCTGAGACTTTGTAAGAATGATTGTCGAATTTTCCGCCGGCATGCAGTTTGGTCATGACGACTTCAACGGCCGGTATTTTTTCTTTTTTATGAATACCAACCGGTATTCCTCGACCGTTGTCAAGCACGCTGACACTATTGTCATCATGAATGGTAACGTTGATCTGGCTGCAATAGCCCGCCATAGCCTCGTCAATACTGTTGTCCACAACTTCGTAAACCAGATGATGCAAACCGGCAACATCCACGTTTCCAATATACATCGCCGGCCTTTTGCGGACCGCTTCCAGGCCTTCCAATACTTTAATATCGTCTTCGGTATAATTATTTATTTTAGGATTTTGTTTCATATTCGCATCGGCATTATGACACTTAAATAGGTTTTATCTTTTTCGCTTTCGATTAGACAGGGTTTTTCCTCATCTATTATATTCAACAGAACCTTATCTTCATCAATCACGTTGAGGGTCTCAATAAAAAATTTGGGATTAAACATTACGGTAATCGAATCCCCGTCGTAATTTACCGCCATATCTTCTTTTGATTCCCCGATATCAGGATTGGTGGAGGTAATCATCAGTTGATTCTTTTCAAAATTAAATATAACGCCCTTATAGTCTTCGGAACTCAAAATAGACATGCGTTTGAGCATCATTAAAAAGGATTGACGCTCCATCAGAATCGAATGGCCGCCTTTTTTGACGATAATATCGCCGTATTCGGGAAAATCGCCTTCCAGCAGCAGAATAATCAGGGTTTCCGAATCCTTTTGAACAATAAAATTGTTGTCTTTTATGCCAATTTTTACCGGACCTTCAGTATCCAGAAACTTACTGACTTCAATTAGGCCTTTTTTAGGAACAATGACATTGTCCCCGGAAGGTAAAACGGCATCTTTTGCAAACACAGTTTCCACTTTTGAAAGGCGACTGCCGTCAGTGGAAACAAACCGAAAACATTTGGTTTTTTCATCCTCGATGCGCTCGGCATAAATGCCGGTAATATGGGCGCGTTTATCATCACTGGACCCGCTGACGACCACAGCACGTTCAATCATTTTGTTCAGATCCGCAGATTCAATTTCAAAAAATTCGATATCCTTTATTTTAGGAATTTCCGGAAAATCGTCCGGATTCAAACCGACGATATGATATTCAATGTTTTTATTGCCAATTTCGATCCAGTGATTTTCAACTTCGTTTAAGAAAATATCATCGGTGGGAAAATCCCTTACAATCTCGTATAATTTTCTGGCATTTATAGCGATCAGGCCTTCTTTTTCAACTTTGGCCGGATAAAAACCCTCGAAGCCGGTTTCAAGATCTGTAGCAGAAATGACCAGTCCTTTTTTTGCGGTTTTTATCAGTACATTAGTGGTTATGGCCAGGTTGGTTCGGCGGCCTGTCAATCCCTGAATCTTTGATAAAACTGGAAGCAAGTCCCCTTTTATGATTGTTGCTTTCATAATATATTCCTTATTATAACATATAATAAAATAATAATAGATATAGGATGTTTATAAGTTTAATAACTTTTTAAGGTTTTAGATTAATTTATAAAAATTAAAAAAATAGTGATCACAATCCTATTAATTTAAACCCAATAAAGGGTTCGATATGATCATATATATACGAATGTCGATAACTGTTCATTTATCAACCGTCTATTAACAGTTTATGATCAAAAACCTGTTAAAAAAAGCACAAAACAAATACGTTGAATATAAAGATTAAATTCGACTATTTATAAACATTATAGCTAAACTAAGCCCGGGATTGACTCCACTTTTTAATCAAGGCGATATCGCGTTTTTGCCAGTTGTCCGATAGTCGGTATTTAATAAAGGTTTTATATAATTTTTCTATAAATTGCAAGATCTTATCGTAAAGAAAGATTTTTTCCAAAACAACGCCTTCCATATCTTCCGGGCCTTGCGGCGCTGCAATTATAGGTGTCTGTATACTGCTCAGATTGAGGCTTTCACCCTTTAATGTGAATTGCCATTTTTGATCGGCGGATCGGTAAACCAGGTTCAGTTCAGCCACCAGAGCGCCTTTCTGCAAGGCCAGCATGGCTTCTTCGAGACCGGCATTTTCACCCTTAATGGTAATCCGTTCAACGTCCTTTTTATGTCGCTTTTCAAGCACAATTCGGTTGCCGATTTCCAGTGACGTTAAATCAGAATCAGCCTTTCTGAGAATAGTCGGATCCTGATCAATAGCGAACCACAGCCATGTTAAAAATTCTTCACCTAAAAATTTAAATCGGTTATATGCGACAGCAATATCCAACATGTTTTTTTAAATTATCCTGTAAATGGGGTCCGGGTGAGTTCAAGAAGGATATCTTTTTCCGTATCTTTTAGGTCAGCGGCATAGTGTGCCGCCGTGTAGGGAATCATGCGAATCAGCGTTAAATCAAATGATCGCAAAAAAAGCGTTTCCAATTCCTCATTGGCTGCCTTGAGATTGGAAAAAAACCACAATTGGGAATCCTCATAATTCCAGATAATATCAAATAAATTGGGCGTCGCCGGAACCGTTGCATACAGACGATCCATGACCTGGTCCCGAATGCGCTCTTTTTCGCTACGTGACAAATACGGTCGGCCACTTTCAGCCAGTCGCTTTTCTGATTCGATGACCACGTGTTTTTTTACCAATTTAACCGGCACGCTTTTACGGTCAATTCGTAATGAAAAAACCAGATAATTTCCATACACGAACGAGGATCCGCCAAAATCCGGTTGATAGGGCTTTTCAAAGGATGTCCAGCCGACGGCTTTATCCAGAGTCGGATCATCTATTTCTGAAATGGCATTTTTTTTAAGCCCGGCCGCCAGTGTTTCCAGAATGGGATTTTTAAGTTTCCCCTGAATCTGGTAGCGCGTTATAGAAACCGAACTGGATAGTAAACTCATATAGTTACCATTGCATCTGTTGATGGAAGGGTTTGCCGGAATTACCACGGGTTGTCAACCAGCACATACTGATAACGCTCTGAAGGAAAGCGGTAAAACACCATATATAGTATACGCTGTATATTATTATGAATATATAACGTGTTTGCTAACAACTAACAAGTTAAATTTAGGGTTAAAAAAAGATCTCAAAAATGGTATAAAGATGAGGTTTGCCAGTTGGCCCGTGGGCCCGTTTATCATTTGTTCTCCTTGGCACCCTAAATAGCCTAAACGCCACTTGTGTTTTGAAGAAAATTCCATGAAATTTATTGCCGATTTACACGTTCATTCCAAATACTCCAGGGCGACTGCCAAGAACCTTGATCTGGAAAATTTATACATTGCCGCCCAGTTAAAAGGTGTTACGGTTGTGGGAACCGGTGATTTTACATACCCGGCCTGGTTTGAAGAAATTTCAGATAAATTGGTTGCCGCTGAAACCGGTTTATACAAACTAAAAGCTGAACATGCGCGGCTTTGCGATCTACAGGTTCCGGAGGCCTGTCGCGGTCCGGTGCGTTTTATGCTGGTTACTGAAATCAGCAACATCTATAAGAAAACTGGTAAAACGCGTAAAAATCACAATCTGATATTTGCCCCGGACGTGGATGTTGCCCGGCAGCTCAAAAACCGGCTGGATAAAATCGGCAACATTCGATCGGACGGCCGACCGATCCTCGGGTTGGATGCCCGGGATTTACTTGAGATGGTGCTTGAAACCTCTGACGACGCATTTTTAATCCCGGCTCACATCTGGACCCCCTGGTTTTCGGTACTGGGATCAAAATCCGGTTTTGATTCCGTTGGCGATTGTTTTGAAGACTTAACCCCGCATATTTTTGCAGTTGAAACCGGGCTGTCTTCTGATCCGGCGATGAACTGGCGCGTGTCATCTTTGGATGAATTTACTTTGGTGTCCAACTCGGATGCGCATTCCCCGCTTAATTTGGGGCGCGAAGCCAATATGTTCAATACCGAGCTATCCTATGCGGCCATAAAAACAGCCCTTAAAACCGGTAATCCGGAAGAATTTCTCGGCACCCTGGAGTTTTACCCTGAAGAGGGCAAATATCACATCGATGGTCATCGTGCCTGCAACGTTTCTTTCTGGCCTGCGGCGACGCTCAAACATAATGGCCTATGCCCGGTTTGCAGCAAACCCCTGACGTTGGGCGTCTTGCATCGTGTTGAAGAATTAGCCGATCATAATGAAGGCCGCAAAGCGCCCCGGCATGCGCCCTACCACAGCATTATTCAACTGCCGGACATTCTGTCTGAGGTAATGCAGGTAGGTCCCAAATCCAAAAAAGTCACCCGGGCCTATCAAAGCGCTTTGGACAAACTGGGTTCGGAATTTAACATTTTACACCATCTAACGACCGATGCGATTGAGCAGGCCGGCATACCGCTTCTATCTGAGGCAATCCGGCGCATGCGTGATCAGGAAATCAGCGCCATCCCCGGCTTTGACGGGCAATATGGGCGGATTCAAATTTTCAAGGAGCAAGAACGAGCAGCGCTTCTGGGCCAGCAATCACTTTTTGCGCTCAGCGAGCCCCGGGCGACCGTTTCTGTTACCAACGATCCCCCGTATTCCCTCAAAGTGCCCCGTAAAGAGCCGGGTGATTCCCGTGAGGCTAAATTAAACCGTACGTCAGCGCACATCCATATTCACCAATTGAACGACGAGCAGCGTCGGGCGGTAGAGCATTCCGAGGGTCCCCTGCTGATTGTTGCCGGGCCCGGCACCGGTAAAACCCAGACCCTGACAATGAGAATCGCACACTTTATAATGCATAAAGGTATTGCCCCCGAATACATACTGGCAGTAACCTTTACCCGCAAAGCGGCTGAGGAAATGCAGCAGCGCCTGCACACGGTTTTGGGCGACCGGCATCCATTGCCTCTGACGGCCACCTTTCATTCCCTGTGCTATAAAATATTAAGCGATCAAAATCCAAATAAGACTTTCGGTATTATCGATGAAGATGATCGTAAAAAATTAATCGATGAAGCGCTCAAAAGGGTCAGGGGTTTCGGGGTTGAGGTTTCCTTAAAACCGCGACAATTACGCGACCAAATTGCGGCGGCCAAACAGCAAATACAGGGTCCGGAAGATATAGCTTCGGCGCAACACTTCAGCGTTGATGACCGCGCACTGGCCGAGGTGTATCACAGCTATCAAAACCTGTTATCCATTCAGGGGCTTTATGATTATGAAGATCTGATTTTTAACGTTGTCCGTCTGCTCGAGAGCGATCCACGGATTTGCAAAACATACCGGCGTCAATTTGAGCATATTTTTGTCGATGAATATCAGGACCTCAATCATGGACAGTATCGTATCATAAGGGCGCTGGCTCCCTCTGATGCCGCCAGACAAAATTTATGCGTCATCGGCGATCCGGACCAATCTATTTACGGGTTCAGAGGATCAGACGTTCGGTATTTTACCCGTTTTATGGATGATTACCCCCATGCAGCTGTTATTGAATTAACCCGAAATTATCGATCGACGGAAACCATTCTGGATGCATCCTATCAGATCATTCAGGATCATCGTTTGCATACCGGTGACACCCGGACCCACTCGATGATCGATGGTGTTGAAACCATCAGCATCCTCGAGCTGGCCAGCGCCAAAGCTGAAGCCTGGGCTATCGCTGGAACCATCGGCCAGTTGGTGGGTGGTTCCGGTTTTCATTCCATCGACACCGGCCAGGTGGCGGATGCCAATCTCATTTCTGCCTGCAGTTATGCCGATTTTGCGGTTCTGGTTCGCACGCACCATCAACTGAATATTATTGCCGAGGTCTTTCTACAGGCGGGTGTGCCCTTTCAGGTTGCCAGCCGTAAAAATTGGTTTGAACGCTGGGGCCTGGCCGAACTGATTTCACTATTAAGCATTGTGGCGGGATACGGTAGTGATCTGGATTTAGACAACTGCCTGTCGCTATATGGTGTCGGACTGAATAAAAAGGCAACCGATCAGTTTAAATCCTGGTGTTATTCAAAAAAATTATCCCGGCATAACGGTTTGGACAATGCCAGACGTTTTCCGGTGCCGGGTTTAAACCGTGCTCAGCAGCAAAAGCTCATCGATTTTAGCGACACACTGGCCGGCATTAAAAATGAGACGAGCGGTATGAACATTGCCGAAAAATTACAGCATCTATCCCGGATCCCACAGCTGGCTGCCATTATGGGCACCCACCGGCAATCCCGGGAGATATTTGGCAACCTGCTAAGCCTGGCCGCAGATTATGATAAAGACCTGGCCGCCTTTTTAGCGACAGCAGCGCTGCACACAGACACCGATGTTTACCTGTCGCGCGCGGAAAAGGTTGCCGTGATGACGATGCATGCGGCCAAAGGCCTGGAATTTCCGGTGGTGTTTATCGCCGGGTGTGAAGACGATTTGATTCCCTTAAACCATCAGGGCAGCATACAGGCCGACCCGGCCGAAGAACGCCGGCTGTTTTATGTGGCCATGACCCGGGCCATGCAGCAATTATACCTGACACGGGCTAAAAAACGCAGCCGATACGGAAAACTTTTGACCCGCCAACCCTCTCCATTTCTGGCCGACATTGAAAGCCGTATCAAAAAAGAAGAATCTCCGCAGAAAAAATCCCCCGGGAAGAAAGTAAAGCAGCAGCGACAGCTCAAACTCTTTTAGCCGGCATAGCGCATAGTGCAAAGGGCATAGCGTAATAGCGCCTTATCCGATCTATCAAACTTATCGATTACCCTATGCGCCATGCTCTCTGCCCTATGCCGAAAACGCTGCCCCACACCCTATGCTCCTGGCGCCTGCCATAGCCCCATGATACTGGTATTTCACTAAAGCTTTCATGAATTTGGGTCGATATTTTATATGGAATGCATGACCGGCTGATGGTTGCGGTATAGACCTTGGGCGACTGGTTTTTAGCAGCCACAAGATATAGAGGGGTGTTAAATAAGTAATTAATATAATTATATATTATTAATAAATCCTTGAGTTTCAGAAAAAAGTATTGTAAAATTTATTATACGATCTAAACGCGCATTTAAATTGGCTCCTGCTTTTGGGGGAAAGCGAAAAATGGGCCTAAATTGACGCTGAGGAATAATGGGCGGACGCGGACCTAAATATTTGCAACTTTTTGTTTTTTCTCTTGCTTTACTTGCCTTTGTGCCATCGGGGTATGCGGATATTTACCGTTACATCGATGAAAACGGGGTGATGCATTTTACCAACACCCCGACCTCCAATACCCAGGAATACAAACTTTATCTTAAAGAAAGAACAACCTTTTCCAGAAAGTTTTACGCCACCGACAAATATGATCGGTTAATCTCCAACGCTTCAGCACAAACCGGGATCGATTCACGCCTGTTAAAAGCCATGATTAAAGCCGAATCGGACTTTAATCCGCGGGCTATCTCCAAAAAAGGCGCCATGGGGCTGATGCAGATCATGCCCGAGAACTTCAAAATGCTGGATCTGCAAAATCCATTTGATCCCTGGCAAAATATCAGGGCCGGTGCGCGCTATTTTCAACAGCTCTACGAGCGTTTCAATGGCAAACTGGCGCTTTCGCTGGCGGCCTACAATGCCGGGCCCACCGCTGTCGACCGCTATAAAAGAATCCCGCCCTATAAAGAAACCGAAGAGTATGTTCGACGGGTCCTCAGGTATTATCGAAACCTTAAACAACTTTAATCCAGCGCTCCTTCGCTCCTTTCTCAGCGTTCAGATCTCAGTACCCGTGCCTTGTCCTGCCCAAAGGGTTAAAATTTGAGTCAATTAAATGACTTTTTGCCAATAAATCTATTGTTTAAAAGCCCTTTAGATCTTTGCCTGAAGATTCCCCCCCTGCCGGCGGCTCTCAATCGCCTGATAAGCGAAATCAATCGATCCGAACCCGACATCGATCGGCTGGTGCAGTACATATCCGCTGATCCTGAAATTACCGCCAGGGTGATCAAAACGGTCAACTCCTCCTTGTATTCACCGCGTGTTCCGGTTGCCGATGTGAAACGGGCCGTTACCATGCTGGAGGCGATTCTATTTAACCGCATTATCGGCGGGCTTCCCTATCCCCTGTGGCGGGCGTTTTTCTTTTCTGCAAGCGATCGATGAGAATTTGACCCACGCGAGCATTATCCAATATTCCGCTGAAATCGGCACTCGATGGTCCATAGGCAAAGATGGGGACCATTGATGCCGTGTGCCCGCCGGTTGTGAATGCGGTTGCGGAAACCTGCCGGTCTTGAATCGAACCGTCGTGCAGTGCGAGCCCACCGGCCTCGTGATCAGCGGTTACCACCATCAAGGTGCGACCTTCTGATTGGGCAAAATCCAGTGCTGCGCCAATCGCAGTATCAAAATCGAGCATTTCTGAAATAATGTTAGGCGCATCCTTATGGTGGGCGGCCCAGTCAATCTGAGAGCCTTCGACCATCAGGACGAATCCATTGGTATTTTTTGATAGAATTTGAATGGCCAAACGGGTTAACCGGGCCAGCGTATAATCACGGTTCGCTGCTGCGGGCAGACCTCCGGGTGCCAGCAGGGCCGCCAATTTTTGGCCGTCGCTGTTCGCTGATAAGTTATCAGCGCTCAGCACCAGCGGCATGCGGGATTCGAGGGCTGCCAGTAAATTCTTATCATCTTTTCGCCGGCTGCCTTGCCTGGAAGCCGGCACAAAATACCCCCGGCCCCCGCCGATTAAAACATCGATGCCGCTGTTGACAATCTGTTCGGCGATCTCGGCCTGCTTGCGACGGTTATCCACGTGGGTCATAAAAGCTGCCGGCGTGGCATGGGTAACCGATGAGGTCACCACCACACCGGTGGACTTACCCACATCCCGGGCGTGTTCAAAAAGGGTTTTTAAGGGAGTGCTGTCCGGCAAAACCGAAACGGCCCGGTTGTTGGTTTTTTTTCCGGTTGCTAGCGCAGTTGATGCCGCCGCTGATTCGGTCACCAGCCGGTTGGCCGAATGGGTGGTCACCAGACCGCTGACAGGAAATTTTTCCAGGTTTAAGGTGCCCGCTGCGATCTTGCCGGCGGTAATGTGGGCCACACCCATGCCGTCGCCGATGCATAAGATAATGTTATGCGGATAATGGTTGCCAGCGTCACAACCCAGCAGAAGAAACGCACAAAGAAGGCACATACGATAAAGGCGGAAGGATTTTATTAAATCCAGAAGAGAGCTCATTTTGATAACGGAGTCAAGGGGTTGAATCCTTTGAAGTTGCCATCGCCAGAACCCGCTCGACGATTGAACGGGCGATCTGATCAGATTTATCCAGGACCGAGGCCGAGGTCATGGCATCCACACCGGGTGTATCAGGCTTCCAACTATCCTGGATGCCGGTGGTCAATACAATTATTTTATTTTTCTGGGGCTCACGATCGATAAAACTTTCTACCCGGGGGTCCGGCCGCCCGGCCATGCACCGGTTAATGATCACAATGGCAGAAAATTCAGCAGTGGATTGACTTTTGAGACCGTTGACATCAATGATCTTTAAATAAATGGCGTTTTGATTCAGACGATCATAGATTTCAGACACCACAGCCTGTTTAAACTTGCTATTCTGGGTGGCCACCAGAACTTTCTTGTCAGAAGCAGCCGGCAGGCCACTTTCAATCGTTTCTACCGGCTGTGATGCACACCCCCAAACCACCAGACTCATCCCTATCAACAATTGTCGGATCATGATTCTGAATTCCATCTTGATTTGTTTGCGCGATTGGCTGTTTTAAGAAAACATAAGCATTGTCCAAAGAAAGCAAGCCGATCAAGGCTGATTTTCATAACTTTGTAGCCTTGTCTTTAAGGTTTTGGCGGTTTAGCGGGGCAACTGGATGGTAACGGTTTTGCCGCCGAAGCCGTGGACCGAGTCGTGGGCCTGAATGGTTACGGCGGAGATGCCTGTGGGGATCGTCACACCACCCAGACTGCGCGTAAACGGTTGCTCGTTTTCATGCGGATGATGAAGCGTGCGTGTAGCCAGTACGGTAACGTCGGAGGCCACCACGTCCCATTTATTGGCATAGTGGTCCCACCCCTTGTCCTCGTGGCGCACGGTCACGAAAAACTGGAATGTATCGGGGCCGGTCGCTTTGACATCGACTTTCAACACATCAGCTTCATCCGTAAAACCGGAGCTCATCAGCATCACTGTGCACAAAACCATTGTGACTAAGACCTTCATGGTAAGTCCCTTCCGTTCAGGAAAGCAGGGTGTCATCAACATGGCTCGCAAATTCTTCGGATCGAACTTCGGTCGCGCCGGTGGCGATATAGGCATGAGATGCCACCCGGCAACCCAGGAGGGTGGCATGGGGGCTAATAAAGGCATGCTCGCCGATTCGAACCGGATGATCGACACCTTCAACTCTGGTTGCACGGACAACCGCATTTTCACAAATGATGCAGCACGCCCCGATCTCAACGCCCGATGCTTCTGAATCGATGACGGTGCCAAACATCACGCGCGCCTGTGCGCCCACTGTAACATTGCCACAAATAACGGCTGTGGGCGCAACATAGACCGACGTATCTATCCTGGGCTCAATCCCCCGATGCTTGATCATCATAGCTTTCTCATCCTCCGATCATAATGATTTTTTTTACCTACCAGAGAGCCGCTTATCGTTTCATAAATAATCCCTTGAAGCTGGGCCGGTCATGTAAATTTCTTTCAGGCGCTATGATTTGCAAGTTGCCTGTGGCCTGATAGTTGGGATGATATCAACACTGTCGCTGAACCCAGGGCTCAAGGATTAATCATCCCGAATATCAGGCCAATGGGAGCCATGCGGGTAGCACACCAGCATAGCGCCTTTCAGAAAATAACATGACCTCACCCGACGTTGAGCCCGTTATAAAAAGAAAAGAACGGATTTTTGTAACCGGCAAACGGGCCAATCCCGTTTCACGGGGGCCTTCGGCCGGCATCGGGCTAAACTGGTTTTAAATACCCCATCCGCCTGATATTGGAATAGCAGCCGCAGTAATATAAGAAGCCTCGTCCGAGGCCAGAAAGGCAACCACACTGGCAATTTCTTCGGCCTCGCCCATGCGGCCTAAAGGGGTCTGATCGACAATGGGCTGTTTGTACTTGTCGGCCATGAATTTTTCGATGGTGGGTGTGCGGGTTAGACCCGGCAGGACTGCATTGACGGTGACACCCTGCGGGCCGGCTTCTTTGGCCACCGATTTGGTCAGTCCGATCACCCCGGCCTTGGCCGTGGAATAGGCCACTTCGGCTTTGGCTCCGGTCAGGGCGTAAATCGAGGAGACATTGATCACGCGGCCCCAACCGGCGATGCGCATATCCGGCAGCAGCAGCTGAATCAGTACAAACGGGACAACCAGATGGATAGCGAGAACATCTAAA
The DNA here is from genome assembly GCA_024639185.1 of Deltaproteobacteria bacterium. Taxonomy (GTDB): domain Bacteria; phylum Desulfobacterota; class Desulfobacteria; order Desulfobacterales; family JAHEIW01; genus JAHEIW01. The sequence goes on from JAHEIW010000003.1 coordinate 61,015, forward strand.
AAGTCGTCACTGCTAATTTTGGCCGTGGTTCCGGGTCGGTCATAACCGGCATTGTTTACCAGAATATCGATGCGCCCTTCCTGCTTTGCTTCCTGAACGGCTGCTTTTAGCACTTGGATGTCCGTCAGATCCAGCGACCGGGTGAAGACCTGCCTGCCCATGGCCTTGATATTTTTAGCTGTGGCTGAAAGGGTCTTGGGATTTTTGTCCAACAAGACCACATCCGCGCCCTTTGAGGCCAGGACCTCCGCACAGGCCCGACCGATCCCCTGTCCCGCCCCGGTTATCAATGCCTTATGACCGCTACGATTCGCCACGCCTGTCTCCTTCAGTACGTCAAAAGGGGTGTTTTTGATAAATATTGTTTTGAATGTAATTCGGTTAATATGAAATGGGCCACATCCGCGCGTGATATTTTTCCGGCTTTGATGCCTTCCAGATCGGTCAGTGCCCGATAGGTTCCGGTTAGCGGACCATTGGTCAGAAATCCCGGGCGCACAATAACCCATTCCAGCTTCGATTTCCGCACCAGTTTTTCCTGGCGGTCTTTGTCTGCATAAATGGTTTTCAGCAAAAGCGGATTAAAGATTTTATCATAGAAAAATCCGCCATGATGTTTGCTATCGCCGGCACCGATTCCGGTAACACAGATTAAAAGGCCTGATGCACTGCCGGTCATGGCATCGATAACGTTTTCGGTGCCCGCTGAAAATACGCTGACCGGTTTGCGGGTCGGATTGATTCCAATGGTGATGCATACGGCCTGCTGATCTGCAACAGCATTTCTGACAGCCTCTTTGTCGCGGATATCACCCTTGACCAAATCCAGCCGTTCGTCAAGAACCGGCAGCCGCCCGGGATCGCGCACCAATGCCCTTATTGAATGGCCGTCATCAAGGGCCTGTTCAACCAAGCTTCGGCCGATTCCGCGGGTTGCGCCAATGACCAATAGTTTCATCTGCAGCTTTTCCCGGGCTTAGTTGGATTGAGGGGCGCCTTGCTCCAGACGCACCCATTTTATGGTTGCCCGTCGAATCAGGTCCTGCCAGAGTGCCTTGGGGTCGAGACTAAAAATGCTATCCGCGTCCGCCTGTAAGACATGCCAGTCGCCCCGGGTGCGCTCAAAATCGAGCTGATTGGGCGCCCAGCCGGCATAGCCTGCATACAGGCGAAACGGCTGTTCGGCACTTCCCTTTTTGATGAGGCCCTCCAGCACCTCCCAGCTTGCACTCATATAGACATTATCAATGACGGGCTTAGCTGCCGCCGGGGTCTGATTTGATCGAATGAGCATCAGCATCTGATTGCCGGCCACCGGGCCGCCGACGTAGACCATATCCTTGCGCTGCTTGAGCGCTTTTACGTCAGGAAACACCGTTGACAGCTTAACGTTTGATGGCCGATTGATCACCAGCCCCATGGCCCCGTCCGGCCCGTACTCAATCAACAGCACCACCGTCTCACTAAAATTAGGATCGCTTAGCCGACGGCTGGCCACCAAAAATTTCCCCTTAGCCAATTTTTCCCGAGGACCCGGTGTGCCGGGGCCTTCTTTGGGAATGGCTGCTTCGAATAACCGTTCGGGCGGCTTTTGACTGCGTGCCCCCGCACGAACGTTGGGGCCCAAAAATGGCCAGCCGTTCAATACCAGCAACAATGTCAGCCAGAGGTAAAATGAGCGCCGATGCGGACGCCTGTATGAGAGGGTGCCAGCTGTCAGGGTCACCACCTTTGTGTGCCAACTAAAGTTTGAGATAACGATTCGCACTTCAGGGTTCGATGGGCGGCAGGCTGTGAAAAGAAAACCCCGCATTCATCATGTGATACGGGGTGTTTTCAACAGGCCATCTTCGATCCTTCCGGGCGAATGCGTTCAGATCTTTTTATGCGGAATCACCTATCGTTTGGAGCTCGGTGAATCTTTTTGATATTTACCCACAAATCATTTGCGGAGTCAAGAATACAACCCCTAAATAAATTTACGCGTGCGCGCCAATCCGTCACATCTCAGCCGGCCGATCAACGGGTTTTATGTGCTAAAACCGATACCATTAAAGGCCTCCAGGCGGGCTTTGCGAACTCGCCAACGGCCTTCTGTTTTGAGCATTTCAAAATTAAGCTGGTACAAATCGGCGTTGTCGCCCACCTTTTCGATCCAGCCCCTGGGGTCGCCATAGAGGTCTCTTAGTTCGGGCATAACCCGCTCCTTCTTAACGATCAAAAAATATATTCCACACAACGCCCGATCATCTTCGGCCGAAAGCGTCACCGAAGGTTTGGGATACAAAATTTTTATTTGGCCATAGTGCTTCAAAGCCGACCGGATGATGCGCTTGATTACCGGACGATTGTATCCGCCCGGTTGACCTACGATGTCATCGGTGGCCAGCTCCATCAATCCATTGATATCATGGGCTTCGGCCAGCACGGCCCCTTTTTGAACCAGCGCCCGTATGGCTGCGGCATCATCTTGCTGCGAGCAGGCGGACGTCACCAAAAAGAAAACCCATGCGAGCATGGACAATCGCAGCGATTTCCGGCGGCGGGTAACCCCTCTCATGATAAAGCCCCGGTATTGTCATGTGTTATATTGACCGCTATTGTAAATGCGGCTGCGGAACTTGTGATGAATGATGGTGGATGATGGGTTGATTTTTTCAATCCAGGTTTGTAAGACGGCATTCATTTATCAGCCCCTTTGGTTTATCACACGTAACGGACATTCAGACAAATCGATACCAGAAGCGAACACTTTTTACAACTTGGCAAAACATTTTTCCTTTTCCGTTTGGCTTGATGTGATAGTGGGTTTGAATAGTGCTTTTGGAGTTGTTTGTCCGCTGGTTTTTATGATGGTTTTAAAAAGGCAGCAACTCCAATTGGGAAAACACCATATAGGCAAACAGACAAATATAGCCCCATACCAGATATGCAACAAATGAACAGGTACTCTTGCCGGGCAGATGGTTAATGTTAAACGTATGCTTCTTTTCCTTCAGATAATCGGAGTATAATTTACAGCAGGAGATAACATAAATGGGTTTGAGAAACAGTTTAATCACACCGGTGGCAACTAAAATCGGTATGCCTGCGACCAAACAAAAGTTAAAAAATTCATGCTCAGGGTTTAATAATTGCACGCAAAAGCCATAAAATTCATGCTCAGCATCTATTTGTGTTAGGAGCTTGACCAAACAATAGAAAGAACCGGTATAGGCCAGAATACCAACGATCCAGCAAAGGACTGAATATCCCCCCCTTAATTTGATGACATCCCAGAGTTTACTTCTCACAAAAAGGACCGATGTTTTACCCGCATCGATCAATCCCCGGCCGGAGAGCAGGGCCGGCAGAACGCCGGCGGTGCCAACTTTCCAGGCATAATACATGGCCTCACCCGCGGTATGATCAACGATATTGATGTGATCATTTTTTTTGGGCAGCCGCCGCAGGATTGCCGTTACCGTCCACCAGCTGTCGGCCGTCTGAAACATCCACAAATTGCTGGCATTGGACAAGGCCATCGAAAAGCATCCGGCAATGGTAGACGGATGCCCCTGTTGCCTCAGGAAATGTGCAGCGCCCATACAGCCGGTTAGGATGCCGATCGGATAACTGGCAAGCGCAACGCAAAAAAGGCTCCAAACGCCGATCAGCAGATTGGGTAAAATTTGGACAATCTCGGTTTCTGATTCCCAGATCTCCATGGGAATCCAGGCAATGCATTCAACCCACAGGCGATACACCATGCCAAGGACGGCCCATTGCAATAGGGCAAAGAGAATAATCTCTTTTTCTTTAAAGATTAATCCCATCGCGTAAACAATACGGCCGGAAAAATCGAGCAGGTTTTTACCTTTCCAGATTTGCTTTTTGACGCCCCGTTGGTGCAGATAATGCTTTGTGGCGATTCCAATGAAATCCAAACGGAACATAATGTGTCATCCCTCACCAGCTATCGGCTCGGATATTTTTTTTGCGGAATAAGCCGCAGGCACATGGGATAGCGATAAAATTCACCCTGATTGGCTTTGACGCCGGCAACGATGACCATAATGAGGCCGAACAGCATCAGACCGAAGATCAGAAAAATACCGATAACAATCAGGATTAAAATGGCTGATATCATCATATAGATAAAAAGCGAGATCTGGAAATTAAGTGCTTCCTTGGCCTGATCGGCAACGAATTCGGATTCATTTTTCTTTAATTGCCAGACGACAAAAGGGCCGATAAAATTGCCCAGCGGCACGATCATTGAACTAAACGTGCTGATATGGGCCCACATCCCCCAGTTATTTTCCTGATCCTCACTGAGCGTCGCGTTCTCCGGTGTGCTGTTGTGGTTTTGACGTTTGACCAGAACCACCAGCCCCATAATCGAGCCAGCGAGAAAGCCGAAAAAAATCAGCACTCCTCCCCAGATGCTGCCCTTGATCATCTCCCATAGTTCAAAGCGGCGCACCAGAAGATGGTCGCTGCCTGGAATTTCGCCGTCAACCGTAACGCCATAGGAGCCCAGGGTGTCCAGCTTGACCTGAGCGATGGCCTGCAGCACCGTGCTGCCATTTTCTTCGGTATAGGGGATTTCAGGCGGCTGCAGGGCCAGTTCTTTTCCAGTGGCCAGATCCATCAGATAGATGTCAAAATCCCGGCCCAGGCGATTATTGGCCATATTAAATACGCTGTATGCTGCGGTTTGATAAAAAAAGACATAGGTTCCGGGATTATCGATCTGAATATCGGTTTCGCCCGGCACATTCAAGCGGGTTTCGGTGCTTAAATAGGCATGCAGGGTGTTATACAGCGTCATCCCGCCGGCAATCATCGGAATCAGAAAAACCAATACCGCAACGGCATACCAGATTCTGCCGGGGCCGGTTGCCGTCGGCACCGGTTGGGCAACGGCGGCCGGTGATGCTTGAACCGCCGTTTTCCTCTGAGTCGACGGAACGGGAGCGGCCACATCCATCTGGGCTGTTTGCGCGGGCAGCGGCGGCGGTGGGGTCGCGCCACTATTTTCTATCGGGCTGATGATGCAATCCGCACCAGCATCTTTGAGAGCACCATTGATTTTCAGGGCGGTTTGATGATCGACATTTTTCTTGATCACAAATCGCTTGCCCGAAAACAATCTATAAATCGTTTCTTCATCAGCTTTTAAAAGCGTTGCCAGATTGGATTTGACTTCATCGAGGTCCCATCCCGGAATAATGCGCCCCGAAAAATCAACATTGTACAGCATTCCAGACATAATCGTTTCCTCGTACGTTTTTTAGGGGGTATTCCGCAGCAATGACGCTGTCAGCCCCTAGTCTATCTTCGGCTAAATAAAGGAAATGGTTTAGATTTTTTTAGATTTTTGACCTGCTGATGGTGATTTGATATGATGGCATCGATTTTTGGATTGATGCGGCTTAAAGGAGGCCATTGGTTGTCTGTACGATTGCTGAGAGATAAGCGTTGTTTTGTGTGTGGTGAGGATTACGTCTGAATCAGGCTCAAAAAGTATTGATGGAAACGGGTATCAGTGGTCAGTTCAGGATGAAATGCGGTTGCCAGAAGTCTATCTTCAATTGCGGCCACCGGAGTGCCGTCTGCCAGATGGGCTAGCATGAGGACCCGTCCTTTGGTTTGAACCAGCTTGGGCGAACGAATAAATATTCCCGGAAATGGAATTGAATCTCCGTTTTTTAAGACATTTACGTATACATCTTCTTTAAAACTGTCTTTTTGCCGGCCAAAAGCATTGCGTTCAACCACAATATCCATAACACCCATAAGGGGCTGATCCATTCCAATTGCCTTGGCCATGAAAATCATGCCGGCGCAGGTGCCCCAGACCGGTCTTTCCCTGGCAAATTGGCGCAAAGGGTTCATCAGCTGATACATGACGGCCAATTTGCCGATGGTGGTACTTTCACCTCCGGGTATGATGAGCCCATCGATGTCATTTAATTCTTCAGGCAAACGCACCTCGACCGCTTCCACATCAAGCTGCCGCAGCATATGGATGTGTTCACTAAATGCGCCCTGTAATGCTAACACACCGATTTTCATTATTATTATTTCACCACAGAGTTCACAGAGCACATAGAGATAGTATTTAAAAGATGTATCGAAAAAGCCACGACCAATGCTTTTTATACGCTGTGATCTCTGTGTGCTCAGTGGTAAAAAAACATCATTCAATTCAGCAAGGTTTCTTACCAACCGCGATCAGCCAGGGTTTCCCCTTCGGCCAATGTGCTGACACTGATACCGACCATGGGCTCACCCAGATGTTGACTGATCTCAGCCAGGATTTTCGGATCCTTGTAGTGGGTGGTGGCTTCAACAATCGCCTTTGCCCGGCGGGCCGGATCGGCGGATTTAAAAATACCGGAGCCCACAAATACGCCATCTACGCCGATTTGCATCATCAAGGCAGCATCCGCCGGCGTGGCAATGCCACCGGCCGCAAAATTAACCACCGGCAAACGGCCCAGTTCTTTGGTGTGTTTGACGACTTCATAGGGTGCACCCAAATCCTTGGCATAAGCCATTAGCTCATCGTCCGGTTTGGCTTTTAAATCACGGATGGCGCCCAATACCGTGCGTGCATGGCGCACCGCCTCGACAATATCACCGGTTCCGGCCTCACCTTTTGTTCGAATCATGGCGGCCCCTTCACCGATCCGGCGCAGCGCCTCACCCAGATCCCGGCAGCCGCAGACAAACGGAATCGTAAAAGGATGCTTGTCGATATGATGGCGCTCATCGGCCGGGGTCAACACCTCACTTTCATCCACATAATCAACGCCAATGGCTTCTAAAATCTGAGCCTCTACAAAATGACCGATGCGACATTTGGCCATCACCGGTATACTGACCGACTGCATAATTTCTTTGATCAATGCCGGATCGGACATACGGGCTACACCGCCATGCTCGCGGATATCTGCCGGAACCCGCTCCAGGGCCATCACCGCAACGGCACCGGCTTCCTCGGCAATGACAGCATGCTCGACGGATACCACATCCATAATGACGCCGCCTTTGAGCATCTGTGCCAGCCCGCTTTTGACGGTGAAGCTGCCCACCCTGTCATCTGATTTTTTTTCATTCGTTTCCATTGGATTTCCCCCCCGGTGAAATGAAATTCAGGTGCTTGATTTGAGTTGCGGCTATAGTAGCGGGTGTGTTAAAGAAAAAACAGATACAGATAATTATAAAAATAAGCATAACAGTTTGGCTGTTCCCAGAAAGGCGAAACACCCATTTCGCCCAATAGATGCTATTTTAGGGCCTAAAAACAAACGGTTTTAGCGGAGAAAATATGGATCCAGTCAAAAAAACATTTCGTTATCGACATCTGGCCGAAGAGATTGAACAAAAAATTCTGAGCGGGACGTACCAGCCCGGAGAGCGGCTACCTTCGATCCGCAAACTGCACAAGCAATCCAACCTGAGTATTTCCACGATCTATCATGCCTACCTGGAACTGGAGTCCATGGGACTGGTTGAGGCCCGACCCAAATCCGGCTATTACGTTAACCCCGTCGCCCTGCAAAACCTAAAAATCCCGCGATTCAAAAAAGAGTCCTTTCCGCCTAAAAAAGTCAGATTGTCATCCATGATAAATTCGGTCATATCGGCCATCAGCAACCCTTATCTGTTGCCCCTGGGCTCGACGGTGGTCGATGCGAAACTAATGCCCTTCAAGCACTTTTCCAGAATCCTGAAAAATCTCTCCCATGTGGAATTACAATCCATGATCTCATATTCTCCCTCGGAGGGGTATGCTGAGCTTCGCCGTCAGATTGCACTGCGAACAGTGGGCGTTTTGGAAGGCATCGCGCCGGAAGATATTATTATTACCAATGGCTGCATGGAAGCAGTGGCCCTGTCCATGCTGGCCATTGCACGGCCGGGGGGTACCATCGCGGTTGAAACCCCGACGAATTTTGGTTTTCTGCAGTTGCTGCAGGAACTGGGGCTCCTGGTAATGGAGGTGCCGGCTGATCCCAGATATGGTGTGGATTTAGACGAACTGGAAAAAATTTTTTGCCGCAACACCATCAAGGCCTGCCTGCTGATACCGAATTTTCACAATCCCCTGGGCGCCCTGATGCCCGACGATCATAAGATCAGATTGATTCAATTAATCAATCAATATGACATTGCGGTGATCGAGGATGACATCAGCTCCGAGTTGCATTTTGGGCCTAAACGGCCGATGCCCTTAAAATCATATGATACGCAGGACCGGGTGATCACGTGCTCATCCTTTTCAAAGACCCTGGCACCGGGTTTGCGAATCGGTTGGGCCATTCCGGGCAAGCGATACATGGAAAAGGTTCAGAATTTAAAAGCCGCCACAACGGTTTCGACCTCAACCCTGGATCAATACATGATATCACAATACCTGGCCGAAGGGGCTTTTGAGCGTTACAGCAGGCGGTTGAGGCACTTGCTGAAAAAGCAGGTCGTCAGAACCGCTTTTGCCATCCAAAAACATTTCCCACCGGGCACGCGTCTGGCCATACCTGAAGGCGGGACCCTTTTGTGGGTCGAGCTCCCTTTGCAGGTCGACGGCTTGCAGGTATACCGCAAGGCCCTTGAGCATCATATTGCCATCATTCCCGGGGTGGTATGCTCCAACGCCGGGCAATTTAAAAATTTTATCCAGATCAGCTGCGGGTCACCGGTTACAGAAGATATGGAAAGGGGAATAAAGCGATTGGGTGAGATCGTATTTGATTTTTCGGACGCCAAACGGCCAGCATCTTAATTTTTAGCGAGGCATCAGCGATCAACAATTGGTTTATTGAATATCATCGACGGTGTAGGTGCCCCATTGTCCGATTTTGACGATACCGTCTTCTTCCAAGCCCTCTTGAATCGATTGAAATACCGCATCAACCGCTTTGGCAGCCGTCTTTTTGGGAAGATCATCCAGCTTTTCGGCCACTCTTTTGACCAATTCGGTTTTATTCATCTGCACCTCTTTGTGTTGAAGTAAAAAATGGCTTTAAAACGGTCTATTATGGTCGATGGCACGGCGCAAATCGATTAAAAAGTGGAGCGTACATATCGTGGCTTGAAGCCACTCCCACATCTATTCGTAAACAGGGTTGGTTATCATGTTCGTATCCATAAAAATTTGTGGGAGCGGCATCTTGCCGCGATATTCGAGTATTTTAAACCAGCTCGGAACACAGCCATCAGCCATATGAGGCGGTCTCAAAGCTATTTCTATTTCCAGCCAATGACCTGATACCCTTTATCCCGCAAACACTGCTCAACGAAGCGGCGCTCAATTTCATCCGGGTCGCCTGATTTCCAGGCACCCCGCATCAATCCGCCTGCACCGCCGCCGGCGGCACCGGCTGCCAAACCGCGGCCTGTGCGGCCCCTGACGGCGCCGATCGCTCCGCCGATCGCTGCTCCTGTGGCAGCCCCCTTGCCTGTTGATACGGCCACATTCTTGCCGGCATCGGTTTCATGGCCATGATCGGCCGCCAGCTGAATACAGTCATCAATATCGGCGATGGCTACAGATTCGCCTGCCGACTTGTAAGTGTAATTTGGATAAAGAACCGGGCGTTTTTTTGAACAGGCGGCCATCACAATGATGATGGTGAACAGGCAAACGGTCATTGTCAAATATTTTTTCATATGAGTCGCAGCTTTCAAACCTGCACGCGCGTCACAGCCCCAAAGGGCATGCAGCGTTAACATTAAGAGTTACAGGATTTCATAGCATGTAAATGAATAACAAGCTGGGGCTGTATCTGCATAATCGCAACTTATGCTTATTATAAAATCAAAAATGGCGGCGATCAAGACCATTGGATGAAAATCGTATTAACCTTTTAACCATTCCATAATCATTCCTTAGTATGACTGACGTTTCCCGGTGAAATGTTGTCGACATATCCCGGTAGTGCGGTTTATGGTTTCAGGATCATGTCTGGGGGTCGGCCTTTTCGTCCGATTCAGACCTCATACTGCCGAGATCGGGATAACAGGCGGATGGATCATCAGCGGAGGTAACGTCCGGTAAAGGGTAAAGCTGGCGTCGGCTTGAACCTTTGTGTAATCTTTCATGCAGGAAGTATAATAGATAAGCGATGACGATTCCAAGGAAAATAAAAAAAGCAACGATTAAAAGGGACTCTACCAGGGTCGCCATAGCGGCACCGAAATTTTCGCTCTTTACCATACGGTATACAACCGTAAAGATGAACACCAGCATGGCCGCAATAAACAAGGCTGCCTGCAAGGGTTTCATCTTACGTCCCTGTCGGCTGATAAGCGGTCGCATCATTTTCGGCCCCCGGTTGGCTTTAGATCTTTATCCATTACCGGCTTATTTCGGCCGGTATGGCGCCCGTATGCATAATATATCAATATGTTATGCGTCTATTCCATCGGCCAAATGGGAATACCAGGTGGGATTTGGCCGTCTGTGTTATTCAAAGGTTAAGGTAGCGACTATTTTTTCCAGTTGATGGAGGCCGGATTCGTCCTGATAGGTCAACGCCATCATTAAGGCATATCCTTTCATGATGGTGGCATACTGTCGTTGCCGAATGACAACACCCGGTCCCATGGTGATCTCGGTTTCCATGATGTCAAATGTTACCCCATCGATGGTCTTTTCATAGATCTCTTTCGGATAAGAGACTTTCATACGGCTGAATTTCATCAATTTTTTTGCATGGTAATGGTAATCGCTACCTCTTTTGATACCGGGTGCATGTTTTACTTTTTCGGCAATCAACATGATTCCCGGGTTGGTGGTAACAGCCGCTCCGGGTGGATGTTCGTAAGCTGTTAACAAATTGATGCTTTGGAGATCTGCCGCTTTGATGGCGGCCTTCAAACTTTTATTCTCCCCGGCGACAATTTCGCCGCCGCGTTTCATTATTTCCAGCCGGGATTCCAGATCCAGAACGTGCCAGGAATCCGGGATGCTGAGCATCAGATCAAAAAAGGTATTGGTGTAGTTGCCGGTCTCAAACGTTCCGAAATCAATCGCTTTTTTATCACTGCAACTGGTCATCGAAACGCTGCAAACCAGCCATACGACCAGCATCATGCGTCGCACAATTTTCATTTTTCAGCGGTCCTTACAAATTTTTGTCAATTCCGTATCGATACCGAGCAAATGCATTGAATACACAATATAGAGTATATCGGAAAACCCTGCACACTGCAATTTTTTCTGCTCGCCATGTGTATTAAAGCGCAACTCTCCGATTGCTGATGCCGGCACCAGTGCTTATGTTTTTCCAGTCAAAAGAATTCGGAAAAAGACCATTTTTCTGCGGGTTCAACGGGCGAAACGGAAAAACCGGTCAATTGATATGGGAGGTCATCATGGAAGTGTTAAACTGGCAAGAGTGTGAAGATGTTCAGATAAAAAAATTCCCTTATCGGGGCCAGCAACTTGATGTCAAAGGCATTAGCATTCGCTGGCTGTCAAAGCACGGTGATGACGGTACCGGCTATCCGGAGTATGGTCTGCGGTTTTTTACGGCCCAACCCGGCGGAGAGATCCCCATCCACAATCATTTCTATCACCAGACCATGTACATCCTCAGCGGCCGCTTTGAGTGCTACCAGTATGATCCTCAAACCGATGAAGTTGTCAAAAAATCGGTTTGCGGTGCCGGTGATGTGATCTATGTACCCAGCCTGGAGCCCCATGGCATGAAAAATATCAGCGATAGTGAATCAGCCACTTTTTTGTGCTGTATCTGTAATGTTTACGACAACGCGGGTGAGTAGCAAAGGTGTTTTTGCACATGGCAAGGGCATTGCTGCTTAGCACGCAACTGCACGGCTGCTGTTAATTGTTCGCCGGTAACATTCCGAAATGCCTTACTTTGTTCATCACCAATTGGGTTTCAAGTGGTTTTACCATAAAATCATCGCAGCCATCCCTCAGACAGGCCATCACCATTTCTTTTTGTGACACGCCGCTGACCATGATAATTTTTGCCTTGAGTTTGTCCGGAATCCCTTTATTTTTTTCAAGTTCCCGAATTTTAGTTAAAACCTGGCTTCCATTCATTTCGGGCATTAAAATATCCAGGAAAATGAGGTCGAAGGGTCGCCAATCCTGCCAGGCTTTTTTGAATGCGGACAGCGCTGCTTTGCCGCTATCGGCTGTTTCGCATTCTCCCATTTTTGCGACCATCGACTTTAACAGTTTTCGGGTGGGTTCGTCATCGTCAATAACCAAGACTCTCATGGGGTCCTCCAAATTTTTTGCAAATCTAACATACTACTAAAGTATCGGTTATTTATACAAAAACTTAAGAAAAACGCCTTCGGTGATGGTCAATCAGCTGGCTTGACGGTCGGGTCGAAACGGTGAATCAAATCCAGCCGGAGCGGTTTTGAAAATGGAAGGCGACATTTTTTGAATCAGCTAAAATGCTCTAAAATAATTCCTGTTCGGCTGGGCAAATAAAGGCTTAAAAAATGGGTCTTTGCCCGGGTGCCTTTTTGCGGCTGGGTTAAATGCTCCTGGCCGATTTCCAGGCGGCCGTGACCGCCGTATCGGGGATCGTCGCTGGAAAGCAGCATGCGATAGGCGCCTGGCGCGGTTTCAATGCGGTAGTCAGGGTAGGACTGTTGAGGGTGAAAATTAAAAGCAAACAAGAGGTCGGCCCGCTGAAATATGATAATCTTGTTGTCGTCGTATTCATACAGCAGGCGCAGGTTGTCGCTGTCCAGTAGATGGTGGGAAGCGGCCATCTGGATCATATCGCGGTCAAAGCATGCCAGAAATTGGTATTTTAAATTCGGATCGTCGACCAGGTGCCATTGACGGCGGGCGTAATGATACGACCAGTTGTTGCCTTCCCGGGGAAAATCGATCCATTCCGGATGACCGAATTCATTCCCCATGAAATTTAAATAACCATTGCCGGCGGTTGTCAGGGTGATCAAACGGATCATTTTTTGCAGCGCCAGGCCGCGGTCGACTTTCAAATTTTCAAAATCGACATGCATCTGGTCGTACATATCGGCGCCGATCAAACGGAAAATGAGGGATTGGTCCCCCACCAGTGCCTGGTCGTGAGATTCGGCATAGCTGATGGTTTTTTCATCGCTGCGCCGATTGGTGAGCTCGTGCCACAAGTGCCCAAGCGGCCAATCCTCGTCAGATACTTCCTTGATCAATTTAATCCACAGATCTGGTACGCCCATGGCAAACCGAAAGTCAAATCCAAAGCCGCCGTTGTCAGCCGCTGCAGCCAGGCCCGGCATCCCGCTGACATCCTCGGCAATTGAAATGGCATCCGGGCGGACCGCGTGGATGACTTCATTGGCCAGCGCCAGATAAACCAGTGCATCTTCGTCTACCTGATCATTGAAATAATCATCGTAGGATGTAAAAGCCTTACTCAGGCCGTGGTGCACATACAGCATGCTGGTGATCCCATCGAAGCGAAATCCATCCAGCTGGTATTCATCCAGCCAGAAGCGACAGTTGGACAGCAAAAAGTGCAGTACCTGGTACTTGCCGTAATCAAAGCATCGCGAGTCCCACAGCTCGTGAAGCCCCCGCGAACCCTCATGAAAATACTGATACAGGGTGCCGTCAAAGCGGCTGAGGCCTTCCACCTCGTTTGAGACGGAATGGGAGTGAATCAGATCCACAATAACGGCCAGTCCGGACCCATGGGCTGCATCGATGAGGGCCTTGAAGTCCTCCGGGGTCCCGAATCGCGAAGATGCCGCAAAGAAATTGGACACTTGATAGCCGAAAGACCCGTAATAGGGGTGCTCCGGAATGGCCATGATCTGAAGCGTGTTGTATCCGGAGGCGGCCACCCGGGGCAGGATATGCTCGCTAAATTCTAAATACGATCCAATTTTGCCCTCTTCCTGGGCCATGCCGATGTGAACTTCATAAATCAGGGGCGCATCAAACGTGCGTTTGAAATTGTTGTACTGCCACCGGTAGGGTGATTGCGGCCGCCAGACCTGGGCGTTGAAAATAAGCGATCGGGGGTCCTGGACCACACGCCGGGCATAAGCGGGAATGCGATCCCCCTGGCCTCCGGGCCAATGGACACGCAGGCGATACAGGGCAGCGTGCTGAAGCTTTTCGGCCGGCAGCTGGATTTCCCAGACGCCGTCCGGGCAGGGCTTGAGGGCAAAGTCTTCTTTTTCCTGCCAGCCGGACATATCGCCGATCAAAAACACGGCAGTGGCGTTGGGTGCCCACTCGCGAAAAACCCATTGATCATTTTCAAAATGCAGACCGAAATATTCGTGCCCGGAAGCAAAGTCCGCCAGAGATGTGTGTCCGCCGGTCAGCCGCTGTCGGGTTTGGGCAATATTATTCAAGCGCCGGAAAATGATGTCCCGATAGGGTTCCAGATACGGGTCGCTATTCAACAGACGTTGCAGCGCCGCCTTGATCTGGTCGTGCTGGATTTCTGGTTGATGTGATGTCATAAGTTCTACCGTGCAGGCAGATTCTCCCGCCATCGCTGGGGCTTTCGCTGCTGTTAAACGTCTAGTGCGGTCGGTAAGCCTTTTAATGCTATTACGTTTCCGGATTGAAACTTGCTCTGCAAGCATCCGGGTTGGGCCTGTTTTCAACAATCAGCGGGCGTTCGAGCATCCGTTCGTAAAGCGCTATATATTCGCGCGCCGTATGGGCATGGGTGAAGGTTTCGGCACTTTCTTTCATAATGCGCCGGATTTGTTGATTTTTGATGGTTTTTGGCAGGTTGTAAAAATTCATGGCCTGCTCGATGGCCCAAAAAAGACCACTGGAATCGAAGTTCTTAAACAAAAAGCCGTTTCCGTGGTCGTCGAGTGCGTCCAGGTCAGCGATGGTATCGTGAATGCCGCCGGTGTCGTGGGCTACCGGCAGGGCGCCGTAAATGGGCGCGATCATCTGCGGCAGCCCGCAGGGCTCAAAGCTTGAGGGCATCAGGATAAAATCGGCGGCGGCATACGCCAGGTGCTCCAGGCGAAAATCAAAATTGCATATGGCCACACGCTTTTCCAAACTATGAAAATTTACAATGTCCCGGAAGACTGCCTGGTAATCACCATTGGCCACAAAGACAATTTGCAAATTTTGTTGCCAGTAAGTTGAGAGCACCATGTACATAATGTCGGCCAGCAAATGGCAGCCCTTTTGAATCGGATCCAGGCGTGATGGCCAAAAAAATACGGGGGCCGCATCATCCTGGATGAGACCCAACTTTTTTTGAAGAAAGACTTTGTTGGCCTTTTTGCCTGATACAAAATTTTTGGGGCTGTAATTTAGCACCAGTTCCCTGTCTGTGGCAGGGTCAAAAGAAGGATCGGGCGCATTGAGTATGCCCGCGGCACAATGGGCCTTTACTTTATTGGCCAGTTCCTGCTTGAGCGGGGGATAGACAAAATCATGCCGCCCGTTGATAACTTCCGTCAGAAAATTGGGGCTGACCACATTCACAAAGTGGGCTGCAAAGACACCGCTGGTCAGCAAATCCACCGGAATGGCTTCCCGGGCCTCTTCATACTGATTGGCCATGTTTTCAAAATATAAATTTTGCCAAAAATAGGCGGCATCGATACCGCGATCTTCAATGTACGCCAGGGTGGTTTTGACCGTATGCACATTGTGGATGGTGAATAGACAGGGGATGCCCATCTGCCGGGCCATGGCCGGGACCAGGCCGGTCATCCAATCATTGCAGTGGATCAAATCGGGCTGTACCCGGGGGACGATGTTATTGATAACCTCGCGCTGAAACGCCAGTGCCAGCTTGACATTTTCTTCACCATAAGCAGAATAAACGCGGTTAACATAATAAAATGCGCGATCCTCGGCCAGGTGGATGCGATCATCGGGCATTTTTCGACGGATCGTGCGAAATTCTTTTTGCAGAACCGGTGCCAGGCCGTCGCTGAAAATAGAGCGATAATCCGGTATGGCGACATGCACGTCAGCGCCCTGCTCAAACAAGGCTGTGACCAGCGCGGCTGACACATCGGCCAGCCCGCCGGCTTTGGCCGTAAAAAAGGAGGCCAACCCGCCCATGCGGTCCGGCAGGTAGGTCACTTCGGGGGTCACCACCAGCACCCGCGGGTTGCACGGCACCTCTACCATTTTAATGTGCCTTTCTCTTGATTGTGATCATTGGTAGAAAAACTTAAATTAGGAAAATCCGCAATCCGCAATCTAAAATCCAAAATCGTCTTCAGGCCCATGTTAAAAGCCCGGGCGTTGATTTAATGCGACTATCGCCCCGAGGCGTTACGCGCACGGTAAATCCGAATCGGCCCGAACTCTGACAATTTAAAGAGCAGCCATAAAGGTATTGACCGTTGCCGTTGTCTTCCAATACGCGCATCGGTTCTGATTTACTGGAATCCAGATCCTCCAATGATTTCATCTGGCCATAGTAAAGTTCAACATCGACTTCATCGGGTTTGAGTTCGGCCAATTTGACGTGCGAAGTGATTTCGAATTTTTCACCCACCCGACAGGGACCTTGGGCGTGTCTGACCGGGGGGGCAATTTCAATATGTTGCCAGAGCGAACGCAGCCTGTTTATCTGGGCGGCCAGCTTTTTGGCTTCTGCGGACTGGTTGGCAAGCAACTCGTCATAGCGTTTGGCAGCCGGAATATAGAACCGCTTTTCATAATCGGCTACCATGCGAATGCTGCAAAACATTTCCATCGCCATCTTCATCGATGCTTTCATCATCTTTAACCAGTCGCCGGGAACATCGCCGTTTCTGCGATCATAGAAGGCGGGAATAACTTCGTTTTCTAACACGTTATAAAGCGCCTGGCTTTCGACAGCATCCTGGTAGTCGCGATCTTCGTATTCCTCGCCGTTTCCGATGCGCCAGCCCCGCTCCTCGGAATATCCTTCGCACCACCATCCGTCGAGAATACTGACATTTAATACCCCGTTAATGGCGGCTTTCATACCGGATGTGCCGCAGGCTTCCAGCGGCCGCCGGGGCGTATTCAGCCAGACGTCGGCGCCCTGGTACAGATGACGGGCCAGATGCATATCGTAGTCTTCCAGAAAAACAATGCGATCACGAAGTTCCGGCTTGCTGGCAAAATGAAAGAGCTGTTTGATGAGATCTTTGCCCTCGTCGTCTTTGGGGTGGGCCTTGCCGGCAAAGATAAACTGGACCGGATACGTTTCGGAGTTGACGATCGCTTCCAGTCGTTGTGAATCCTGAAAGAGTAAGTAAGCACGCTTATAGGTCGCAAACCGTCGGGCAAAAGCGATAGTCAGCGCATTGGGGTCCAGCACCGATTCAAGCGCCTCAATCACATTTCGCGGTGCATTGCGGCGCGCGTACTGTTTGACCAGTTGCTCCCGGCAGGTGCGCACCAGACGTGAGCGGTTCATTTCATGGCTGCGCCACAGCTCCTCGTCGTAAATATCGTCAATATGCTTGATATTTTCTGGTTTGCGGGAGCTCATGTACCAATCCGGTCCGAGATAGCGCCCGAAAAGATTGGCAAATTCCTGAGAAATAAACGAGGATACATGAATGCCGTTGGTGACATGGGATATGGGCACTTCTTCAACCGGCCGATGCGGCCAGACATGGGACCACATTTGCCGGGCCACACGGCCGTGCAGTTGGCTGACGCCGTTGCAATAGGATGCCAGATGCAGCCCCAGAATAAACATCGACAACGGCGCGGTGGAAGAGGATTTGTCCGGTTGGCCCCAGGACAAAATTTCAGCCGCCGACGTTCCCAAGTGTTCCTCCAGCGGCTTTAAATACGGCAAAACATGCTCGGCCGGAAATTCATCATGTCCTGCGGCAACCGGTGTATGGGTGGTAAAGACGGTTGTGCGCGGTACGATCTCCAGGGCGGTCTTCAGGTCAATCTCTTGCGCGGCCATTGTTTGCGCCAGGCGCTCCAGACTGGCAAAGGCCGAATGCCCTTCGTTCATGTGCAGGACCTTTACCTGAACGTTCATTTTTTCCAGAGCCCGCATACCACCGATTCCCAGTAACACTTCCTGGGCCAGACGTGTTTTCTGATCACCGGCGTAAAGTCTTGATGTCATATCTCGATACGGCAGTGGATTTTCAAGAATATTGGTGTCCAGCAGGTACAGGGGTATGCGGCCGATCATCATTTTCCACACGACAGCCTGGATGAGACCTTCCGGTCCGATAACCGAGACGCGCAATTCGTTATTGTCGGCATCTCGTACCCGATCGACTGGAAGATCATAAATGTCGGTTTCCGGATAGGCTTCCTGCTGCCATCCATCCGGGTTGAGATACTGACGAAAATAGCCGCGGCGATACATCAGCCCCATCCCGATCAGCGGAAGATTCAAATTAGATGCTGATTTTAAATGGTCACCTGCCAAAATGCCAAGGCCGCCGGCAAACAGCGGCAGGCTCTCATGAATGCCGAATTCCATGGAAAAATAGGCAACCGTATCCCCGGGCCCCAGGGCCGGCCGGGTGCGTTCGGTCGAATCCAGAACCCGGCTTTGAAATTGCTCCTGCACGCCCTTTAAATGGGCCAGAAAACCTTTATCCTGTGAGAGTTTTTCAAAGCGGCTCTGAGAAATTTTCGATAAAAAGAAGATCGGATTGCGGTTGGCCTCAACCCAAAGCGATGGGTCCATGCGTCGAAAAAGTTCGATGGCATCCTTGTTCCAGCACCACCACATGTTGCGAGAAAGGGTTTCGAAAAATTGAAGCGGTTTCGGAATACTTGGAACCACCTGAAACGTTTGAAAATTTTTCATCTGTTGCGAATCCCCAATATGTTATGCGACCAACATCGCCGCCAGATGTACTTTGCATGTAAACAACACTTGCAGATAATTTAAAAAGAATAAAGCGTAATGCCTTAAAAATCAATATATCTAAAAATAATTTAGGAATTGGGGCATTTAGGAATTCAGAAATCAAAACATGTGATCAAAATGCACTGAGTTCCCCAATTCCTACTATGAAAAGTATTCCTTCATTTTTATTTTGAAACGCTCGACTTAGGTTAGTTTTAGCCAGACTCGTAGCAACTCACTGGCCCCCCAGGCCTGCGCATCACATCCGCCTGGCGTGTGCGGATAATCGCCGTCTAAAATTTCCGGAATATGACCTACGCAGCCGTGCTCTAAAAGGTGCGTTCCGCTGGAGAGCCAGGCCAGAGCCGCTGCTTTGCCTTCTTCTGCGTAGGTCATGGCCCATGCTTCACAAAAAGAAGGAAACGGCCAGGTCCAGGCTGTACCGTTATGATAGGCGGGCTTGCGCCGGGTGTCTTCATCCCCTTCATATTTTCCCCAGTATGGATGGCGGGGATCATTGATCAAGGCTCCCCGGTGAGTGATTTTAATCTCATGCTGCACCGGTCGGTCGGCCAGGCTGCGGATGGCTCCCGGTACCAGAAGTGTTAGACAGGCAGCCAGAATATCCCGGCACTTATCCTTGTTGGTAACAGCGCCCAGGGTGATGGCCAGAAGCTGGTTGGGGCGCAGGGCGTCGTCGGCGATGGCCTCCCGGGCAGCTTGACCGGGACCGGCGTGCAAACAATCGGATAAAAATGCAAATTCCGGCTGCCAGAAATATTGCAGGACCGAGTGTTGAACCTGTTGGGCCAGCTGCTGCCAATCCGGGCGGCTATCAGTCGAATCGATTGTTGCCAAAAAGCTCAGGGCTGCATACCATAAAGCCTGAATTTCGATCGGGTAGCCCTGACGCGGCGTACCGGCCGGATGGTTGGTGTCCATCCAGCTGAAATGGGTTGGGCTGAAAATCAATCCCGATTGCGGGTCCATGTGCACCCCGTTGGGTGCGCCCTTTTTCAGGGACCGGCCTATGGAGATCAGGATCTGTCGCAGGGTGCGCCCGCCGCAATCGGTTCCCAGCAGGTCGCCATCAGCCTTTGTCCTGACCCAATCAGCGCTGGCGGCCAGCAGCCAGAGCGGTGCATCGGAAGTGCTGCGGTTGGCGTCACTTTCAGCCTGAATCATGTTGGGCAGGGTACCGTTTTTTTCAAAACGCGCAAATTGGACGAGAATATCGCGGGCCTGCTCCGCTTTTCCGGCGGCCACCAGCCCGCGCACGAAAATTAATGCATCCCGCCCCCAGTCCAGAAACCAGGGGTAACCGGCAATAACCGACTTCAAATCACCCCGACGCACGACATAGTGGTCCAGATTTCGATTGAGAATTTCGCTGGCCGCTATGGGACTATCATTTTCTGCTACACCCACTGTTTTCGCGGAATCTGCAGCAGAAGCACCGGCTTTCGATAGATCCCGTGCGCTGCCGGCGGTGGCCCTCAGGGTTACGGACTGATTGCCTTCAGCATAAACACGCAGATATCCGGGACTGAACAGATCTGAATCCGGATCATGGCCGCGGCGGGCATCCTGCCGGCGATGGATCATATACAGCCATTCCGGTTCGGTTACAAAGACGGCCTCATCCATCTGGATGCGGAGCTGATGATCGGCGTCCGGCGTAAAATCAAAGCCATTGGAAAGGGCGCTTATCGCCTGCGGCCACTGTTCTTCGGGGCCTTGATAGGCCTTGGTGGCGGCATGAAAGCTGCGGTTTTCAATATCCGGCCGCAGGATGATTTCAACCGGCTCTGAATCCGCCAATCGTTGCGGCCGATCTTCGGCCGGATGACGAAAAAAGCGCAATAAGACCGAATTTTGACCCGCAAGCATGGTCATGCGAACGGTCAGCAAAACATTTTCACCCTGACCGGTGGGAACATGATATTGCCAGGATCCGCTGCCATCTGTCGATGTCCGGAATTTTTCAAGACAGTCCATGTTTAAGGCCCGTGAATAACCCTGATAAACCACCCAGGCCCGGCAGCGGCTGAACATGATCCAGCGATCTTCGGGAACATCCGGATGGAAGTTGGCCGCCAGTAGTCCGTCATAGCGGCTGTCAAGCTTGTTCCAGGCCACCGGGCTGTGCAGCATCGCCCCGCGTCCGTTGGTCGCCAGAAAGGTAAACGCCTCGTCAAGCAAGTCTGAATGATCGTAAACCTGCTTGATGGGCAGATCTTTGACAGCGGGCAGCAAGACCACGTGGCCTTCTGCATGGCGACAACCGGATGGCTGGGCTTGATCGTAAACCGACAGTCGCAGGGTGCAGTGTTGCATGGTTTGCGGAACCGCCGGTGGTAAAAATAGCACAAAATGATTTTCTTCGTCGGTCGGCAGGCTGGCCTCCGTAGCCAGCGTCCGGTTACCATCGGCCAGGCGGGCCCGGAAAGCGCAATCAGCGCGGATGAGCAAAAAGTGACCCGGCGGAATCATGACTTCCCGCCGCAAATCCTGCGGCCACAGCCAGGTGACGGCCCGCGGCGGCCCACCTTCGGAAACGTGCTGTTTGCAAAACGTCAGCGGATCTTCTTTTAACTGATGCACCGCCTGTGCGCGATCAAAATGAGTGAAATGCTCTATACCCCGGTAGAATGATACGATCTCCAGCGCTTTGGCCGACAGGCGTTGAAATTCGATGCGCTCGGATAACGCGAACGGCTGTTCTGGATAGTGACCGGCCGGGTCCAGCTCCTCTGCCCGGGTTGCAAGACATAGCACCTGGCCGGGTTCCAGCTGAAGGGTATGCAAGCCAGTGGATGTGGCTGCTTCTATCGTATTTCCAGTGAGCAGATCATAAAATACTGCGGAATCAAGCCCCGTTGATGCGGGGTCCCAGGTTGCGACGGTCCGGTTTTCAGTATCCAGATTGACAACAATCAACAGCTTTTTCCCGGACGGGCGATGGTGCCGCAGCAAGACGATGTAATTGCCCTCATTTTGCTGGTGCATGCTCAAAGCAACCTCTTCGTGAAATGCCGGGTGGACCTTTAACAGATGATTCAAGCGCCGGATCTCGGCAATCTGGTGGGTTGCAGCCCCCCAGTTTAGCGATGTGGCGTCGTGGACGTTTATTTTTTCGGTGGCCAGCCACTCGACCCCATTGGCAAAACCAAAAGCCCCGTTGTGCGAGCTCAGCGCGCACAGGGCGGTCCGCATGCGGGCGTAGGGTTCAGATTGTTTTGCCAGTCTGAGATTATCGTGGGTTTCGGCAAAATGCACGGTTAGCCCGTCTTTGCTCG
The DNA here is from genome assembly GCA_024639185.1 of Deltaproteobacteria bacterium. Lineage (GTDB taxonomy): Bacteria > Desulfobacterota > Desulfobacteria > Desulfobacterales > JAHEIW01 > JAHEIW01. The sequence continues at coordinate 83,117 of JAHEIW010000003.1, forward strand.
AGATGTCGATGGCCTCAGTCAGGTAATGCTCGATTTGAGCGCGGTCGTAGTTTTGAAACAGCTCGGAGTACGCCCAGTTTAAATTGGCGCTGTTTAACAGATCACGGGTGACTGAAATTTTACCGCCCAGACCTTCGAGTAAAAAAGTCACATCCGGAAACTGGGTCCGTACTTTGGCAACGATATAGCGCCAGGCCTTCTGTGGTATCATATAACCGGCATCACATCGGAAACCGTCCACCCCCCGCCGACACCACTTGAGAAAAACATCCGCCATGTACTGCCACAGTTCGGGCCGGGAATAATCTAACTTCGTCAGATCTTCCCAGGCAACGCCCCAGGCACCGGGCACCTGGATGCGGCCTTCGGGGCTTCTGACCAGCCATTGCGGATGGGTTTCGTGTAATCGTGCAGCCCAACCGGTATGATTGATGGCAATATCGATCAGGATCTTGGCATTGCGCTGGTGCACGGCATCCACCAGTTCGATGAATTGCTCCAGGGGGGTGGCGTGCGGATCGAATTCGGCCAGGGCAGGGTCCACCTCGGTAAAGCTCAAGGCGGCATAAGGGCTGCCGAATCTTCCCATGCGCCCATAGGTGGTCGGGGTGGGGTGGATGGGAAGCAGCATTAGCAATCGGCACCCGAGCTCACCGATAATAAAATCGAGTTCTCCAACCAGGTCACGAAAGGTCCCCGAGGGCGGAATCACCGTGTAACCGCTACTATCCAGATTCTGAACGCACTGCGCCTCAGATGAACTCAGTGCCTGCCGGCCGGCTTTGTTGGGGCCAAACTGGCGCACAAAGGCATTGTAAATGATGTTGGCACAACAGGCATCGGCTGAATCCACATTAATGGCTGTGTTGGGCCCCGGTGGCCATGTGGGCTGGCTTTCGCCATCTCTTAGAAAATAACATTTTGCTTCGAAATGACCGGCCTCGCACAGCGGCAGGGTCACAACAAAACGCCTGTCATCCAGGCGCTGCATGGGCAGGTCAAACCAGGCCTTACCGAGCGGCGTTTTCTTCTCTTCGACCTCCCGGATGATTTCATTTCTAATAACGCTGGCATGACCGATATTGGTGCGCACCCATGCGCTACCGGCCTGGGAGCCAGGCAGTTGCAGGGTTAATTTGAGCAAGTCTCCGCAGAAGCGCACCAGGCGCTTTCCGGGAGCAGGATCTTGAATTATTTGGTCATCATGTGTCATATCAGCTGGACCGGGTCGTGTTTACACGATTCATCTTTTGGTAGACCATACGTGAATATTCGTCGTCTTTTAAAAATAAATATGTTTGGTTCGATATACCGCATCTCAGATGAAGGCCTCATTTTGATGGGAGAAATTCATGCAACCTGCCAAACTGAGTTTACATGTTCTGAGCGCTGGTATATATATAATACCGAAATTCTCCTTGAAAAACCAAAAATATAAGCATAAGAAATATTAATAGATTAAACAGGATAGCGCTTTTGGGTGTTTCACCAGCATTAATTGTATACCGAACTCGCTCGAATGCCAATAGCCTGAATTTTAAAATAGGAAAATACAATATGCGAAATCGTTATTTTTATATCTGTTTGGTATGTGTTGTTGTTTATCTTTTTCTTCTCCAGCCCTTGCTGCCTGTCAAACATGTTGGCGATGCCCATGCCGCACAGCTGGAGCTGTTTCAGGCGCTGATGGCAGAAGATATTTTTTCGAACGCTCCCCGTAATCCGACGACCGCTTTCTCCGTCAAACAAAAGAAAGCCGTTTGTTTTACCTCATTCAACCAGGTGCCGCAAAAATTGATCATCTATCATAACTGGTATCATCGCGATGTGCCCAGCGCCAAAATCCGGCTAACGCTCAAGCCGCCCCGCTGGTCGACATACAGCAGCATCGAGCTCAACAAAACCGACATTGGTCCCTGGCGGGTAGAGATAACCGATGAAACCGGCAATGTCCTTGAAGTTTTAAGATTCAGTGTTACGGAATGATCATAATGGAAAATTTTCTTTTATTTATATCCACCATCCGCTGGCAGGATGTGGTTGATATCTGCGTAAACAGCTATATTCTTTTCCGCTTTTACGTTCTTTTCCGGGGGACCAATGTATTCCGGGTCCTCATCGGCATGACTGTTCTGTGGTTTCTGCAACGCATTGCGGTTTCCCTGGGTCTTATTGTCACCAGCTGGGTTGTACAGGGCATCGTTGCGGTTGGTGCTATCATTATCATTGTGGTGTTTCGTAATGAAATTCGCCGGGTACTGCAGGCCAAAAATTTTAAATCCATTCTCTGGGGGCTTTCTTACAAGACGGTCACGACACCGACCGAGATTATTACCGAAACCGTATTTCAGATGGCTGACCGCAAATGCGGTGCCCTGATCGTTTTTCCGGGAAAAGAAGATCTGAGCGGCGTGGTTCAGGGCGGCACGCCCTGGAAAGGCCTGATCACCAAAGAAATGATTGCCAGTATCTTCTGGCCCGATAATCCGGTGCACGATGGGGCCGCCATTGTTCAGGGAGATCAGATAACGTTTGTGAGTGCCATCCTGCCGCTATCAGAGCGTGAGGACCTGCCCTCGCATTATGGTACACGGCATCGTGCTGCCCTGGGACTGGCCGAAGCATCCGATGCGCTGGTTATCGTTGTCTCAGAGGAAAGGGGCGATGTGCTGGTTGCCAAGGGCAACCGTCTGCGCGAAATCAAGCTGAAAAAAACGCTTGAAAATAATCTACAGGAACATTTGGGCACCGCCGCCGTCGAAAAAAGCGCCGCGCGAAAAGAAGGCCTTGAAATCGCAACTGCTGCGATGCTGTCCATTTTGTTTATTACCGGCATCTGGTTCAGTGTTTCCAGGGGCCAGGATACGCTGGTTTCTTTGGATATCCCGGTAGATTATATCAATCGGACAGCCGGCACCGAAATCGTAGATACGTCGGTAAAAACCGTTAGTCTGGTGTTAAGCGGGTCAGGTGCTCTGGTTAAATCCGTCACACCGGATCAGGTCGGCGTCCGGCTGGATTTAAATAAAACCAGCGTTGGACGCAATACATTCACAATTACGTCTGATAACATATCGCTGCCACCCGGCATTGTGCTGCGAGAAGTGACGCCATCTGAAGTCGATGTATTAATCGATGAGACCAGAAAAAAAGAATTCCCCGTTCAAATCGATTGGGTGGGCAGGCTGGCTGCTAATCTCATATTGGTGGATGCGGTCACCGATCCGCCTACGGTTACGATCGCCGGCAGCAAACGCATTCTTGAAGAAATCGCGACGATCTACACCGAAAAAGTGCTGCTGGATGAATTAAGTGGCAAAGGTGAATTGACGGCCAACCTGGTTTTGAGTCCGGCGTCATTGAAAATAGCGTCCGGCTCAAAGGATAAAGTCACGATTCAATATTTGATTCGCGAAAGAGAGTAGTTTGATTTCGGATTTCAGATTGGGGATTAAATGGCAAAGCGCATAGTGCAAAGGGCATAGCGTTTTTAGTACGATCCTGCGCTTTGCGCCATGCGCTATGTCCGCCGAATGATGGTCTTTTGATTTGACTTCCAGAACAGTAAGCAAAAGTTTTAGAATATTAAATCGCTGTTGATGATCGTTCCTTGTTTGATGACGGCCGCTGCATTTTGTGTGTTCTTAATTGACACCAGACCCTGAATGACCACATCGCTTTCAAAAGACACATCACCTTCAATTTCGAGGGATTCACAGTCCACCAAAGAGGGCAGTCCTTCCTTAAAGCGCTGTTCGAGAAGATCAATTTTTCCATAAAATTTCGGGTCCAGTTTTATCTTGACGGTTTCCGGTTTGCCGGCCGATCTGCGCTCTGGGTTTAGGTGGAGTTGGTAATTATCTTCAAGGACATAGCAATCCGAGCGCAACGCCAGCAAATCATTGCAGGATTTGACAGGGAAAAATCGAGATCGGGGCACCCTTACGGCGGTGGCGCCATCAAAAAGTGAAATAGCAGCGCCCATGGCGGTTTCAACCTGGTATACTGCCGGGCTGCTCTCATTTCTAAAATCTACTGTTTTGGGATTAAGGATCATGGGCAGATGGAGGGTATGGTCCTTTTCAAACAACGTCGATAAAGCTTCCAGGTTAACCCAGATGTTATTGGTATTGAAGAAACGGTAGCGGTTTATATCTCGGAATGCGTTAATTTCTTGCTGCGGGCATTGGGCGGCTTCACGCAAAATCAGACGACCGTTGCGGTGCCTGGCCAGATGTCCGCCCTTGATATCTGCCGGGGTTTTTTCAGCCACCTCCATCATGAACGGAAATTGGTGTTCGCCAAAATAGCCCAGCAATCCTGAGTCCATCTGAGCGCCGAGATTATCCAGATTGTGAAAAAAGGCATACCGTATCCCGTCATTTTGTAGGCTGGCAAGCATGCCGGAAGTGTGAAGCGCGGTAAAGACATCACCGTGCCCCGGTGGATTCCATTCCAATTCCGAATTCTGTGGCCATGCGGCCGGTCGCAGATCTTTTTGCAGAATCTTTGGAAACTTGTGCTGAATAAACTGAAACGGTTGGCGGGTAGGTTTAATTTTGGATAAGGCTGCTTGGGTTGCCGCCTGGGTATTAAAACTGTTCATTAATGCCAGTTGAACCCCGCTGTGATCAGCCTGTTGTAAAATGATTTCAAGAAAATTCATTCCGTTTTTGGCGTCTATCAAAGACTTGGGTCCGGTTAACCCCATGGTCGTTCCCAGCCCGCCGTTTAAAACGATTCTAACGCAATGCTGCAGCGCGCGCCGGCCGGCGGCAGCGTATTTTTCTAAACGATCAAAATCCTTAATATCCTGAAAATTTACCGGTTGAATCTCGCGATCGTATAGCAGGCCGGTCTCTCCGCTGAGCACCTGGTTGTAGTAATAGGCAAACGTATCGATAACCAGCGGCTGCAGCCCTTCGTTTTTCATTTTGGCGACAAAGGCGTGCAGATGGCCCTCAACCTCTCGATGCGTCATCAATGTCTCCTAAAGTTTTAATCCGCAATTCAAAATCTGCAATCCGCAATCAAGCGACAGCTACGATCCACCCCAGCGGATCTTCGGCCTTGCCGTACTGGATATCGGTGATGGCGCTGTAATATTTCCGGGCAACCGGGCCGACCTCTCCATCCGCAATGGTGAAGACGTTGTCACCGTATTTGATCTCGCCCACAGGTGAAATCACGGCGGCGGTTCCGGATCCGAAAACCTCTGTCAGTTTTCCGGAAGCATTGGCCTGCACTAATTCATCAATGCTGATCTTTCGCTCGGATACCTTGTCGCCCCAGTGTTTGGCCAGCCGGATCACCGAATCCCGGGTGATACCCGGCAAGATGCTGCCGTTTAATTCGGGGGTGACGATTTCGCCATCAATGACAAAAAAGATGTTCATGGAGCCGACTTCTTCAAGATATTTTTGCTCGACGCCATCGAGCCAAAGCACCTGCGCATAACCTTCTTTGTGGGCCTCTTCACCGGCCAGGATGCTGGCTGCGTAGTTGCCGGGCGTTTTGGCTTCACCCACCCCGCCGCGTACCGCCCGGACGTATTCATGGGTGACCAGAATTTTGACCGGATTGAAGCCCTCTGGATAATAGGCTCCCACCGGTGACAGAATAACAAAGTACCGATAGTTAAATGAAGCACGCACACCGATATAAGGATCCGTGGCGATTAGCGTGGGCCTGATGTAAAGCGATGTTTCCGGCGCACCCGGGACCCAGTCTTTTTCCATCGTGAGAAGTTGTTTAAGAAATTCAAAGGCCAAAGCTTCGTCGATTTCCGGCATGCACAGCCTTCGGCAGGAGCGATTCAGGCGTTTGAAATTTTCCTGGGGTCTGAACAGCTGGATGCTGCCCGATTCGGTTCGGTATGCCTTGAGTCCCTCAAAAGCACCCTGAGCATAATGCAAAAACATGGTAGACGGATCCAATGCCATTGGGCCGTAGGGTTCGATACGAGCTGAGTGCCAGCCCTTATCCGGCGCGTAATCCATGATAAACATATAATCGGTGAATAGGGTCCCAAAACCCAGCTTGGATTCATCCGGTTTTTCTTTTAGCTGTGCTGATTCTGTCACGGTCACTTCCATGGAAGCCTCCTTGGCGATTCAAAAATTTATCTGATAACTCTTGAGCTTTATCTTCTAAATTTAATGGATATTATATATTCAACTGATAAATCAAGAAATAAGTTCTACTAGCAAAGGTTTAAGGTGTCCCGTCTTCGCTCTTGCGAGCTACGCCGCGGCAAGCAGGTGTCAGGCCTTCGGTGACCAGTTGAGGGCCGCTGTCATTTGGTAACCATTACGGTCTCAGGGCTTTCGTTGTTTTCGGATTTTGGTCTTATGTCTGCTGACACCCGACACCTGACACCTGACACCTTATGATTTGGGACAGCGTTTATTGACATCAAGCGTTACCTCGGATATAACCGCCCATTTGGTTCTCGAATATAGCGACTGGCATTATCGCGATGACGGAAAGGAATTTACATGAGTGATACACAAAGAATGGCCAATGTCGACCCGGTTCGGCTAGGCCCCAACAGTCAGTTTAAATTTAAATGTCACCCGGGCGTGGAATGTTTCACCGAATGCTGTCGGGATATTAATATCATCCTGACGCCCTATGATATCATCCAGCTTAAAAACAATTTGCAGCTGACCTCCGAGGAATTTTTAGCCATTTACACCGAGCCACAGATGCTGGAAAAAACAGGGCTGCCGGTGATTACGCTTAAGTTTATAGAAGATGAACAATCGGAATCGGAAAGTAAACTGTGTCCCTTTGTCAGAGAAAATGGTTGCCTGGTCTACGATAACCGGCCAACCACCTGTCGCTATTATCCGCTGGGAGTTGCCTCGCTGAGCCACAAGGAAGATGCTGATGGGGAAGAGTTTTATTTTTTCGTGCATGAGCCTCATTGTCTGGGATTCAAGGAAGAAAAACTCTGGACGGTAAAAGAATTCCGCAAAGATCAGGGAGTCGATATTCATGATCAAATCAACGCCGAGTGGACCGATTTGTTGGTGCGCAAGCGATCTTTCCCGCCCAACATGCAGTTGACCGAAAAGACCAAAAATATGTTTTTTCTGGTGAGCTACAATATCGATAAATTCCGCGAATTTGTTTTTGAAAGTTCTTTCCTGGATCGCTATGAGGTTGAAGAATCAGCCCTTGACAAGATCAAGGATAACGAAATTGAACTGCTCAAATTTGGCTTGACCTGGCTCAAATGGCTGCTGTTCAAGGAAGGTGATTTCAAACTGAAACCCGGAGTTACTGATAAATGATAAGTAATCTGTAAATTCAAAGCCATCTCAAAACCCCTTTTCCACGAGTTTGCGGCTTTTGTAAAGCGCTAAGCTCGCTGCGCTAAATTTTGAAAACTCGGGCAACAGCCCTCAGACAGTTCAAAATTTGGCGTTTCTCTTCGCTAAGCGCATTATAACAAAAGGCCGCAATATCAGTTCCAAAGAGGTTTTGAGACGTCTTCTTATGATTCGTTGAGCAAAAAAGCCGGGTTCATTTGAAACCGGCTTTTTATTTAAGGTAAGTGTGCATTCAGAAATGAGGAATTTTTTCCAAGGTCAAGGAAAAATCAGATTTTATTCCGGAGGCATACTTGAAGTATGTCGAGGATCCAAAACCTGATTAAGACACAGAGATTGGGGAAAATGGCCATTTATGAATGGGCACTTCAATATTCTTTGTAGGCTAACCCTTTCCAGAACTTCTCATTCTCCAGGCGCTCGTTGATATCCACGTTAAAAAATTCGGCCACCGGCGCCAGAATTTCAGGTGCGGTTGTTTGTACCTTGCGGACGGCATCCAATACCGTTTGTAACGCGTTGGGCGTTAATTTGCCCAGCGGCTGGCGGCACATCCCCGACGGCATACCCAGAATGGACATCAGCGCTTTGTAGGCCAGCGGATTTCTGGCCCGGAAGGAGACCTCACCATAAGGTGTCTGCTCGGTAGTTTTAACCGTTACCAGATCGAAAAGAGGCTCCAGCTTCTGCATTAAAGTCTTGGCTTCTGAGGCGTTGTCTTCGCTAATTAATTGGACCATATGCGTAACGGCCTTGGGCGCCACATTGGATGCGACCGAGATCACGCCGGCGCCTTTGATTTGAGGATCCGTCATCATGGCATAGGTGATACCGTCATCGCCGGATAAAATCATAAAATCAGGCCCGCAGCATTTGCGGGTGAGCTGCATGTTATCAAGGCTTCCGGTGGCTTCCTTTACCGTTCGGACGTTGGGGTATTCCTTGTACAACAGCGCCAGATCCGGTGGATACAATTGGGTGCCTGTGCGTCCCGGGATGACATACGGGATAATATCCAGATCCTTATAGGCCGCGGCGATCGGAGCAATGTACTCTTTGCGAATTTCAAGGGAGCTGGGCCCATTATAATATGGCTCCACCAGCAATATCGCATCCACCCCGACTTCAGCCGCATGCTGGGTTGCCGCCAGGGACTCGGTGGTATTGTTGCTACCGGTTCCGGCAATGCACAGGCACTTGCCCTTGGCCTTTTTAGCGATCGCTTCGGTCACTTTATTATGTTCATCCCAGCTGAGAACCGGGCTTTCCCCGGTGGTCCCAACTGCCAGAATGCCGGTGATGCCGTTTTGAATCTGAAAATCAGCCAGTTGTTCAAGGCCGTCATAGTCAACGGCATTGTTAATGAATGGTGTGATGATTGCGGTATAGCATCCTGCTTTCATGATGGCCCCCTTATGGCAGAAACATCTTGTTTTATCCCTGTAAAGTCTTAGTATTAAGGGTATTCAAACGGTAGTTAAAAGCAAAATTGATGTCAAGTAAAAAGATGATTACTATGCTGAGTGCTTGAAAAACACGCATGTTTCCTGTACAAGCCATTTCATTGTTTTGCTTAATTGAAATTGTTAACAACCTCACAATCTGACAGAAGGAAACCGTACCATGGCAAAAGCGAAAGACGCGGATGAATTTATTGCCCAGCAACGGCAGGCGATCGCTCAAAATCCGGAATGCGGCAATTCCCATTACAATCTGGGTGTCGCCTTAATGGGCCAGAAAAAATATGATGAGGCCGAAAAACACCTCAATGAAGCCATTGAGAACAGTCCCAGCCTGGCTGAAGCTTATGTAGCGCTTGGCGGGATCGCATTACAACACGGCGATCTGGATGGCTGTTTGCGGCAAAACCAAACGGCCGTAAAAGCCAGACCCGGTTTTTCCGAGGGCTGGGGAAACATTGGTTTTATCCAACTTCAAAAAGGAAACCTCGACGAGGCCATCAAGGCCCTCCAAAAGGCAACCACCTTTAATTTCAGGTATGTACAGGCGTTTGCCAATCTGGCCAACGCCTATTTGCTGAAGGGCATGATCGACGAAAGTATTGAAACCAATCAGAAAGCCTTAGAATTGCATCCTGATTTTGCACCGGCCCACAACAACCTGGCCATTGCCTATCTTGAAAAAGGAGAGACCAAAGCGGCCATCGAACATTGTGAGCGGGCAGTAGCGCTTGGATACGAGGTGCCGCCCGAAATATTGAAAGAGATTGAAAAACTCAAAAAATAAGTAATCAAACCAACCCAACGAAGCATTTCTAAATGCCCCTTTTCTCCTTTTTCACATCACACAGCAAAGATCCGGTCACCCCTTCCAGTCTGATCTGGCAGCAACCCATACCCCTTAGGCTTGATGGATTATTCAAACCAGATGACACCTCGGTGAATCATGCGGAATATTTTCAGTCCGCGCAGGCCTTTCTTGAGGCCCATTCCTATGATGTTATCACCCGGGCGACGTCTCAATCTCTTGGCCGCAAGGTGAACGTTCAGGACATCACAGAAATCAGAATTCACCTCGAAAAACACGGTGCTTATTATCATCCTGCGCGGGTGGAGACCCTTGTGGGTCAAAAACAACTGTCTTTTGTTCTAAATGTGGCCCTATCTGAACCCGGTCGGCGTTTCATTGAGCGGGACTACCATTACCTCAGGCGCTTGAATGCCGAAACGCTGTTTCACTATCTACCACAGGTATATGGATGGGATCAGATGACCCTTTCGGGTGGATCGAAATTCGGACTGTTTTTGGGTGAATGGTTTGACGGCTACCATGAGTTTCACCTTGCACCGGATCCGGCTGACAAAGCGCTTAAAATAATCGTCTGGGATGAGCTTGGCGGAAGATTTTTTCTGAGCGCCGCGCAGATAAAAACCCTGTATGTTCAGGCGGCAAAAATACTGACCTGCTATTATAATTTGCTGACCTTTGAGCAGATCCTGGCCTGGCACCACGCTGCCGGTGATTTCGTTGTCAAACTCCAAAATGATCAGCCCCATCTAAGACTCGTTACCGTCCGGCGATATGCAGCGATCTTTGAAAACAGTCGACAAGCACCCGCCGAAGCAAACGACCCCCGACAACTGTTGCAGGCCCTGCTGGTTTTCTTTTTAACCCTTTCGCTTCAGATGCGGCTGGATCGCTTGGAAGGCGTCGGTGATATGGTGTGGTCGGAAAAAGCTGTGGTTGACGCCACCTTAACCGGATTTTTAGAAGCCCTGTCGCTGAAACACGATGTCGACGTTTTGCCGGATTCTCCGCTGACCTGTTTTATGGCTTATCTTTCAGCGTGTCAGGCATCAGACCTGCTCGATCTGTCAACGGCCATCGTAAACCGCTTCAATCCCCGCATGCCGGAGCTGCCGCTTATCAAGAAAAATCTAAGCAAGCATATAGCGTCCCTTTACGAATCCATCCAAGAAATTTTAGCGATTTTCTAAAGAAAAAACCGCAGTAGCCCACTCCGCTGAAATAGCTCCGGCTGCAATGGCCAAACCAAAATCTGAATTCCAAAATCTAAAATCTAAAATATGAGTATCTTCCCCCACATAGCATATTTTTTCCTTATCCGGCCGCAAGATATAGTATCTTGGGCGCTATTTAGTGATTAATGTGTCTTAAATCCGCGCTAACGCTGCTTTTTTATTGACAAGCCTTAAGATTAATTCTATATCAGGTCCTTTGATTATTTTATAAAAAAATCACTGAAAATATTTAAGATAAAGTCTGAAAAAACAGGTTGAGAGGAGGTGAACCCAGCGAATCCCGGGAGGGGAAGATGATTCTTAATAGTTGCAGCGAAATTATTAACTTTAATGGAGGTAAATAATGGCAAAACATAAAACCCCGTTGTTGGACCAGCTTGAAAGCGGGCCGTGGCCAAGCTTTGTTTCGGATTTGAAACAACAGGCCGAAGTCAGAGCTAAAAACAAGGAAAAAGTCGAATTTCAGATTCCGGAAGATGTTGTTGAAGACCTTCTGGGCATATTGGAGCTTTCCTTCAAACACGGCCGAACCCATTGGAAACACGGCGGAATCGTCGGCGTTTTCGGCTATGGCGGTGGCGTTATCGGCCGCTATTGTGACCAGCCCGAACAGTTTTCGGGTGTGGCCCACTTCCATACCATGCGCGTAAATCAGCCGGGCGGTAAATTTTATACCGCTGAATACTTAAAACAGCTCTGTGATTTGTGGGACTTCCGCGGCAGTGGTATTACCAACATGCACGGCTCCACCGGTGATATCATTTTTCTGGGCACCACCACCCCCCAGCTGGAAGAAATTTTCTACGAGATGACTCACAACTACAACCAGGACCTGGGCGGTTCGGGTTCTAATTTGCGGACCCCTTCGGACTGCATCGGTCAGGCGCGTTGTGAATATTCCTGTTACGACACCCAGGCGCTCTGCTATCATCTTACTCAGGAGTATCAGGATGAGCTGCACCGGCCGGCATTTCCCTATAAGTTCAAATTTAAATTTGATGGCTGTCCCAACTGCTGTGTGGCTTCGATCGCCCGCGCGGATATGTCGTTCATCGGGACCTGGAAAGATGACATCCGCATCGATCAGGAAGCCGTCCAGGCTTACGTTGGCGGCGAGATTGCGCCCAATGCCAACGACCACAGCGGTCGGGACTGGGGTGCCTTCGACATTCAGAAGGAAGTATGCGACCTTTGTCCCACCGAGTGCATGTGGATGGAAGGCGACAAACTGATGATCGAAAACAAGGAATGCAACCGCTGCATGCACTGCATCAACGTCATGCCACGGGCACTGCGCATTGGAAAGGAGACCGGTCTTTCCATCCTGGTCGGCGCCAAGGCTCCGATTCTCGATGGTGCCCAGATGAGCTCGATGCTAGTGCCCTTCGTCAAGGCCGAAGAGCCCTATGATGAAATCAAGGAAGTCATTGAAGCGATCTGGGATTGGTGGATGGAAGAAGGCAAAAACCGCGAGCGGCTTGGTGAGTTGATGAAGCGTCAGGGTTTCCAGAGACTGCTGGAAGCCACCGGCATTGCGCCCGATCCGCGCATGGTTAAGGAGCCTAGATCCAACCCGTACATCTTCTGGAAAGCAGACGAGGTGCCGGGCGGATTCGAACGTGACATCGACGAATTTAGAAAATATCATCAGAGATAGGGGGATAAGACCATGGCATTTGTATCATCAGGTTACAATCCTGACAAACCGATGGAAAATCGAATTTCTGATATCGGTCCGAAAAAATACGACGAATTTTATCCGCCGGTGATTGCCAAAAACAAGGGCAAATGGCTGTATCATGATGTCATCAAACCCGGCGTTTTGGTGCATGTGGCCGAATCCGGCGACAAAGTTTTTACGGTTCGTTGTGGGGGCGCTCGGCTGATGAGTACCACCCACATCCGTGAAATTTGCGAAATTGCGGAAAAACACTGCGGCGGCCACCTGCGGTTTACCACCCGCAACAACATCGAGTTTATGGTGGACGAGGAAAGCAAAGTCGATCCGCTGATCAAAGATCTTGAGAGCCGCAAGTTTGCCGGCGGCAGTTTCAAGTTCCCGGTGGGCGGAACCGGTACATCCATTACCAACATCGTACACACCCAGGGCTGGATTCACTGCCACACGCCGGCCACCGATGCCTCCGGGCCGGTTAAGGCCACCATGGATGTGCTTTTTGATTATTTTAAAGAGCACAAACTGCCGGCCAAACTGCGCGTATCCCTGGCCTGTTGCCTGAACATGTGCGGTGCGGTGCATTGTTCCGATATTGCGATCCTGGGCTACCATCGCAAACCGCCGATGCTGGATCATGAATATCTGGACAAGATGTGCGAGATCCCGCTGGCTATCGCCGCCTGCCCGACGGCCGCCATTAAACCGTCCAAGGTTGAGTTCGGCGGCGAAAAGGTCAACAGTGTGGCCGTCAAAGAAGAACGCTGCATGTTCTGCGGCAACTGTTACACCATGTGTCCCTCCATGCCCCTGGCCGACCAGGAAGGTGACGGTATCGTCATCATGGCGGGTGGCAAGGTGTCCAACCGCATCAGCACACCCAAGTTTTCCAAGGTGGTGGTGGCCTTTATCCCGAATGAACCGCCGCGCTGGCCGAAAACAACCGACGTCATCAAAAACATGGTGCAGGCCTATGAGAAAGGCGCCAACAAATACGAGCGTCTGGGCGAATGGGCCGAGCGGATTGGTTGGGAAAGATTCTTTGAACAATGCGAACTGGAATTTACCCACCATCTGATCGATGATTTCCGTGATCCGGCTTACTATACATGGCGCCAGACCACGCAATTCAAGTTTTAGGCACAAAATCAAACCTGCAGGGGGCAACCGTTATTAGGGAGCCCCCTGCATTTTGCTGAAAAGAGGAACATTATGGCCTTGGACTACGAGGAATCAAAAGCGAAAATCGTCGAAAAACTGCAAAAGAAATTAAAAACCAAGTCCAAATTTTATTTTAATGACCTGGCCAAGATTTTGGAGGCCAAGCCGCGCGAGGCCAAAAAAGTGATCAATCGCTTGGTGCAGGAGGAGATTCTGGAATACTGGTCCAGCGGTAGCACGTCATTATACGGACTTAAAGGTACCGGCAAACAGGCGCACGCCGAAGACGAAGACTAGGCGGTATTCTGTTGCCAAACGCCGGGCTAACTTTTTTCTGATTTTTGAACACCATCATAAAAAAATCGGGTAGCATACGGTTTCCCCGTATCATGATTGCCGCCTTACGCGGCGGTTCGGGGAAGACCATCCTATCCATCGGGCTGATTGCTGCCTGGAAAAAGCGCAACAAGCCCATCGCTCCGTTTAAAAAAGGTCCGGATTATATCGATACGGGCTGGTTGGCCCTGGCGGCCAACCGGCCCTGTTATAATCTGGACACGTTTCTTTTAGAGACCCCCCAAATCTTACAGTCCTTTCTAACCCATACCCGCGCAGACGATGTGGCTGTCATCGAGGGCAACCGCGGGCTTTATGACGGCATCGATCTGGCCGGCAGCACCAGCACCGCAGAACTGGCCAAATTGCTTAAAACCCCGGTCTTGTTGTGTGTGGATTGCACCAAGATCACCCGCACCATGGCGGCCGTCATTACGGGCCTTGTTCAGTTTGATCCGGATGTGCTGATCAAAGGCGTCGTGCTCAACCGGGTAGCGGGCGCCCGCCACGAACGTATCCTGCGTGATAACATCGAGCACTACTGCGGAATCCCGGTCCTGGGTGCTATTCCCAAGCTAAAATTCCAGATTTTTCCGGAACGCCATATGGGTCTGGTGCCCACGCCTGAACATGACTGGGCCGGCGAATCCGTTGATACGGCAGCACAGGTGGCCAGCGAGCATATTGACCTGGAGGCCGTTTATGACTGCATCCAGGATTTGCCGCCTCTCGATACAGAGGACAGAGGACAGAGGACAGAGGACAGCGGCCAGAAGACAGAGGACCCGGCTTCGCCTAAAGGCTTCGGCGCGGCAGGCAGAAGTGAGATCGCTGATGGTGAAGATGAGAGGCCGCGGATAGGTATTATCAAAGATTCGGCCTTTCAGTTTTATTATCCGGAAAATATTGATGTCCTTAAAAGGGCTGGTGCGCAAATCGTTTTCATCAGCCCCTTGGCTCAAAACGCATTGACGGAACTGGATGCTCTTTACATCGGGGGTGGATTTCCGGAAACCCATGCGCAGCAGTTGGCCGAAAATAAAATTTTCCGTGACGCGCTCAAGGCCATGGCCGAAGACGGTCTGCCGATTTACGCCGAGTGCGGCGGCCTGATGTATCTGGGTCAAGAACTGGTGCTCGAAGAAAAATCCTACCCCATGGCGGGGGTATTGCCGCTATCCTTTGATTTTTATCCCCGGCCCCAGGGGCACGGCTATACAGTTGTGACCGTTGAAAACGAGAATCCTTTTTATGACATCGGAACCGAAATCCGGGGTCACGAGTTTCACTACTCCCGGGTGTTGCGCTGGAGCGGTGATGAGAAGGATCTGGTTTTCCGCATGCAGCGGGGGGTTGGCATTACCAAGGAAAAAGACGGCATCTGTTACAAAAATGTGCTGGCCACCTATACCCACATTCACGCCCTGGGCACCCCGCAATGGGCACCCGCTCTTGTGCGCAATGCCATCGTCTATCAACAAAAAAAAGCGCCTTGATCTTCGCACAATGGATATCAAGCGGATTGAAAAAACGATTCTTGCAAACGTAGCCGCATCACCCGCCCGCCTCACACCCCAGCATCTGGAAAAGACGATCTTTACAACTTACGGTCTGGATAAGATCCGCGCCAAAGCAGTCTTAAAAAATTTGGTTGCCAGAGGTGAGCTGGAATATTCCTATGAATTTGGCAGCACTTACCTGCGGCCCGCGTTTAACAAAGCGGTGCGTATTTCTGACCATGTGGTGGTCAAACCACCGGGTTATGGTTTTAGACCGGCACCCAATGATGTGGTTATCCAGATTCAGCCCGGGGCAGCATTCGGTGGTGGACGCCATCCGACCACGCGGTTGTCGGTCAGAGCGATTGATTATGTTCTGACGACGGTACGCCCGAATCGGCTCAGCCAAAATTGCTCAGTGCTGGACATCGGCACCGGATCGGGCATTTTAGCGATCACGGCCGTTTGCCTGGGGGTAAAAACGGGATTGGGCATTGATATCGATCCTTGTGCCATTTCCGAGGCTGCTGAAAATCGAGACCTCAATCACTTACAGGATCGGCTCGTCATATCAGACCGCAAGATTGAAACCATCGACACCCCCTATTCATTGGTTACTGCCAATTTACGGTTTCCGAGCTTGAAACACCTTTATCCTCAAATGGTACGGTTAACCGACAGCAACGGCTGGCTGGTCATATCCGGTTTTCGGGCCCATGAAATGCAGGATTTAATGGCGCATTATGCCGGGGAGCATTTTAAGCCTGTCTGGAATGCTGATGAACTGGATTGGTCGGTGATCGTATTGAAAAAAACGAAAGGTCTGTCTGAACCCTTATTTGTGAAATGAATACGATCATGTCATTTTCTGAAAAGCGATATGAATTTTATGGTGCCATCATCTAACCATATATTAAATGACTCGCATACCGCTTTTTAGAAAACAACATGACCGCATTTAGTGGCGCTTTAACCGGCGGCATTTTGAGACTGCTTCTAAAAAAGGCATGCATCCTTGAGATGCATGCCTTTTTAAATAGATGATAACCTGCCGATTATTTATTCTTTTTTCGGATGGCACTTGGTGCAGGTTGTTGGCGCTTTTTTGGGTTTATATTTTTTGTTGAACGCTTTGTGACAACCTCTGCAGTTCATGTGATATGCTTCGGCGTGGTATTCAAGCTTCATTTTTTTCTGATCGGCTTTTTTAACCTTTTTTTCGCGCCACTGCTTTTTGAGTTCTTTGGGCACTTCACCGGGTTTCTTGTGGCATTCGATGCACTTTTGAACCGGGTCGCCCTCATTCAGATTGGCGAGTGGCTTGCCATCTTTATCGTGGTGACATTCACCGCAGCCCCTTGCATACAGATCCGCATACTCTTTGGCATAATCTTTCTGGTGTTTTCCATGGCTAAACTGGACAACGCCTTTTTTGTGCTCTTTATATGCCGGGTCCTGCAACGGTATGACATCCGGAACTGTCTTGGCGTAAATTCCGGCAGCAAGAAACAGGGCAGCACTCGCAACAACAACCAAAATCCACAGCATTTTATTCATGGTTTTCTATTCCCCTCCTTTAGTCAACGGTTAACCTTTCCCCGAGGTTTCGCAAAATAAGATTATTTCTTTATCAGGACAAAACCATTCTGTCAATCCTAAACATCTGGCCGAACAACATTATAATATCTTGAAATTATTACCATTAAAACTTTTCCCGTGAATTATGAAAACGGCAGACACCAATACGATAGTTGCCCGCACTGTAGGACGCACGTCTGACCGAAAAAGACGACATTTTTTTATTTATTTTAGTATGATAGCGGTTGGGTTAAATCTAAGATGCGCTTTGTTCGGCCTTATCTGCCTCTGTTTCTTGCTTTTTTTTACCAAAAATGCGGGCACCGATAATGCTAAGCTCGTACATGACGATCAATGGCAGGGCCATCATCACCTGGGTGACGACGTCCGGTGGGGTCAAAATGGCCGCCCCGGCGAAAAATAGCAGCAGGGCGTATTTTCGATTTCGCTTTAAAAAAGCAACGGAAACAATACCCAGACGCGCCATAAAGGTCAGCACCATGGGCAGTTCAAATACCAGCCCAAAGGCCAGCAGCAATTTGGCTGAGAACGCCAGGTATTCTTTCATGGAAGGCAGGGGTCGGATGGATTCGGTGGCAAACCCCAAAAAAAATTTAAATCCCCAGGGAAAGACGATAAAATACCCGAACAGCGCTCCGCCAATAAAAAAAAACGAAGAAAGGATAACGACGGGGGCGATCATGCGGCGCTCTTTTTGATAGAGCCCCGGTGCAACAAACATCCAGAATTGATACAGAATGACCGGGCTGGCCAGCATTATGCCGGCCAGCAGTGATACTTTCAGGTAAGTAAAAAATGCTTCGGGCAGACCGGTGAAAATCAGATGGTCTCCGGCTTCCATCACCTTTACCAGCGGCCGCACCAGGATTTCGAACAACCTCTCTTTAAAACCATAAGAAGCCGCAAATCCGATACCGACCGCAATAAAGATTTTAATCAGCCGACTCCTGAGCTCTTCAAGATGTGAGGTAAACGGGATTTTTTCTTCTTCAGCGATCATCTTTCTCGGATCCCCTGGGCTTTTTTGTGTCGTCACTGCCGGTGTTGTTTTCTGGTGCTTCCTCAGAAGATGTGTCGTCGCTGCCCGATAATTCCTCAAACGCCTGTTTCACGTTGTCTGTGCGATCGTCTACCTCTGCGGTTTCTTTTTGCTCACCTGACTGATCTTCGATGGATTCGGACACGTCGGATCGTTTAAACTCGGCCGTGTCTTTTGTCAGGCTCACGGAATCTTTGATATCGCCGCCCAGATCATCAAAGGCCTTCTTGACCTCCGAAAGATCCTCATCTATATGGATGGTTTCTTTAAACTCATTGGTCGCTTTTTTAAATTCCCGCATTGCACGACCCAGCGATTTGGCCAGATCCGGCAATTTTTTCGGGCCGATGACGATCAACGCAATCGCCAGCAATAAAAGCAATTCGGGCATGCCGATGCCGAACATATACTACCTCTTATCGTGCCCACCCATAAATGGCTATTTTTCCCGATCTCTGTGTCAGACTCAAATTTTAATCCTCGACATACTTCAAGTATGCCTCCGGTTAAAATCATCGTCTTCCTTGCCCTTGGAAAAAATTTCTCATTTCTGGATGGACACAAACAATTATAATGTTGATATTTTCGCTGCTGCCAATATTTTGGTTTGCTGGCAGAGTCGTGTAAAATCGCTTAATCAAAGAATAGCGACCAGGACTAATTTAACTACTGGTTTCGGCTACAAGTGTCAAGGGTTACCGCTTCCACGGTGGGCGTCTTGAATGCGCCAATAGAATGAATTTGGTTCGATTTACTTACAATTGGAATGATGGAAAGATGGAATACTGGAATATTGGGTCTTTATTGCTCGCATTGAAAATTTGAAGATATAGGTCTTGAACATTATTCCAACATTCCATTATTCCACATAGACAGGGTAGAGCCAGCGTCATTAAAAGTATCCCATTTTTAATGTGTTGTTTTATTTCCGGGAATTATCTCCTTATGGCCTATCCGGTTTTAAAATCAAAAAATACAACTCTCCGACGTGTGCCAGATGTCCGGCTGCAATTTCAGCATAGGGACCGTTGCCCCAGAACAGATCGGCGCGTCCCGGTCCCCGGATGGCGCCACCGGTATCCTGGTTGAGGACAAAGCGGCGACAATCGGCCCAGCTGTCGATTTGACCGGCACTGTCTACCACCGGCTTTTTCGTCTGGATAAACGCCAGGGCCGCATGTGGAAATATGCGTCTGTCCAGGGCAACCGATCGTCCCGGTGTCAGCAGGACATTCAGCGAGCCGAGGGGTCCTTCGGGCTCTAACTTGAAAAAGACGTAGCTGGGGTTGTAGTTAAAAACCGACGCCATTTCCTCCGGATGGGACTGCAAATAGGAACGAATTCTTTGCATGGACATTTCTTCGCGGGGTATTTTTTGCTCTTCAATTAAAAGCGTTCCGATGCTGCGATACGGCCGGCCGTTGCTGCCATGGTAATGCACATTGATGACTTCACCGGTATTTAGAAAAACTTTGCCAGATCCCTGGATCTGCAGAAAAAACACATCCACCGGATCCTTCACCCACACCAGGGGCTCAGCCCTACCGACCAGTGCCTTTT
The DNA here is from genome assembly GCA_024639185.1 of Deltaproteobacteria bacterium. Lineage (GTDB taxonomy): Bacteria > Desulfobacterota > Desulfobacteria > Desulfobacterales > JAHEIW01 > JAHEIW01. Next base: position 102,826 of record JAHEIW010000003.1, read on the forward strand.
CTTCGTCGATTTCCCGGCGATCAAAATACGGCACCACCGTTTGATCGGTATAACGCCCCACGATGCTGTGTCCTTTGTATTTTTCACTAAAGGCTGAAAGATCGATCTTCATCAGATCCGTCGGCAGGGTGTAAAGCGGATATCGAAATTCCTCGTTCTTATCTAAGCGCCCGCTTAAATGGGGCTCGTAATAGCCGGTGAATAAAACTTCACCCTTTTGATTTCTGCCGATTGATTGATAAACGAGGTAATTGGAACGGATGAATTTTTCTAATTGCTTTGCGGTGGGGTTCGTTCGGATAAAATCCAGGAAATGCTGCAACGATTTAATCATATGGGCCGCATCATAGCGGTCTTCGCCAAACGAAAAGGTTCGATCGGCCGGTACTCTTTCCAGGTATTCCAGGCTTTTTAAGATACTGTGCTCCAGGCCGTCAAGTTCCAGATCATCATGAAAATCCGGGTATGAAAGACGGGTTAAACGGACCATTGGCAACTCTTCCGGGGGTTTTTTAATCGGAGCCGGGCATCCGGTGATGATCAATGCAAGGGCCAGGGTGAATACCAGGGTGCATTTGAAATTCAAGAAAAAGCAAATCTTCATCGGGTTTATTTTCCTTTACGAACGAAGGTGCCACTTTTACCGCCGGTTTTTTTCAACAGTTGGATTTTTGAGATTGTCATTTCTTTATCAGTAGATTTGCACATGTCATAAATGGTCATCGCCGCAACCGAGACAGCGGTGATGGCTTCCATTTCAACACCCGTCTGATCGATGGCACGCACCGCCGCTTCAATGTCTATGCGGCTTTTGGCGGCATCCGGCGAAAAGTCTATCTGAATATGGGTGATATTCAAGGGATGGCACATGGGGATGAGTTCGGCGGTTTTCTTGGCGGCCATCACACCGGCAATACGGGCGGTTTCAAGGACATTGCCTTTTTTCACTTTCTGATTTTGAATCGCGTCAAATGTCTCCGCGTTCATGGAGATCATTCCAGTGGCCACCGCCGTGCGTTCCGTGGGCTTTTTCTGGGTGACATCAACCATCCGCACCCGGCCTTTTTCATCAATATGGGTAAGTTTAGGCATAATATTCCCCTTGTCAGCTATATACAAACCCCAACCATTATTTCTAAAATTATTCTAAGCTCCTTAATAACACAATGGAGCACTGGAGTTTTGGAGTACTGTGTCAAAATTGGTGCATAGATCAGGGATCGAGGATTTGATCCATTTTCGTTTAGACCATTTGACGATTTGACTATTTTACGAATTGGCTAACTTTACCACCGATCAGCCAGCGGCCAGTCGCCAGAAGCTGGTTTTAGTTTCTGACACCTGCTTGCCGCGGCGTAGCTCTCAGGAGCGAGTACGGGACACCCGACACCTTAACCATTGACCATTACCTCTGCACGCTCTAAATCCTCGGGGGTATTGATATTAAAAAACGACCACAGTTCAGGATCTATTTTGCGTAAGGTTTTTTCAGAAATGGTTTTGATATGGCTTTTACGAAACGTTTTGGTAATTTTAAGTTTCTTGCGTTCCAGATGGTTTTGCGCCGCTTCAAGACACCGTTTGGAATAGGCCGCACACAGGGGCTCAAATCCAGCTGACGTTTCAGGCATGACGATATCGATTTGGGTTTCAATCTTATTGATGATGGTCTCAATCATCTCCTTTTTCAAAAATGGTGTATCGCAAGCCGAAATAAAGGCATACGGGTTTGTCATATAGAACAAACCGGCATGTATGCCGGTTAGCGAACTGCGAATCGGGAAAAGGTCCGATACAATCAACAAATCCCATTCTAAAAATTTCTCGGGATTGTTGGTAACCAAAATGATCTCATCAAACAATTCATGATAAATAGCATATAGCCGATCCAGGATCCGAGTTCCCCCTACTCGCAGAAGGGCTTTTTCGGTGCCGTCATAGCGGTTGGCCAATCCTCCGGACAGTATCACTCCGGTGCAGGCGAATTTGCTCTTCGATGTCATGATTTTTAGTTATTTCAATGTCAAAAAAGGTCATGTTTTTTTCTGAAAGGCGCTATTCTGACAAATTGCCTAAATGGTACCTGGTGGCCTGATATTTGGGATGATCGGCATCTAGCCCTTTGAATTTAGAAACAGCGTTTATCTAATCCCAAATATAAGGCCACAGGCAACACGCTTATCATAGCGCCTGAAAGAAAATGACATGACCGGCTCAGGTTACGTAAATTTATTCTAATATGTTTCTATAACATTTCAGCTTAAGAAAAAAGAGAACCAAAATCAAGGTATAATCAGGGGCTTTGCTTAATTGATGGCCTCATGGGATAATATATCTCTTGATCCAAAATTATCTAATGATGTACACATATAATAATAGGCTTTTATCATCTAAAAGAAACATTACTCTATTGCTCCACTACTCCATTACTCCAATTTTAAAATCATGGGCGTAAACGATCATAAAAAACAGGCACCCCCATCCGTTGCACTGGGCATTATTACGGTATCCACTACCCGGGCGCTCAAGAACGACACCAGTGGTCAATGGATCCGCGAGCAGGCTGAAAAAAAAGGTCACACCGTCGTTTTTCATCATGTCATACCGGATGACGTGATAAAAATTGCCACCACCCTCAATGACGAGATTTTAAAATCGAGTCCCGAGGTGGTTCTTTTGAGCGGCGGTACCGGGATTACTAAAAAAGATGTGACCATTGAAGCCGTCAGCCCGCTCTTTACCAAAGAGCTGAGCGCATTTGGCCCGCTGTTTGCCAAACTCAGCATGGAAGAGATCGATTCCGCCGCCATCATGTCCCGCGCCATTGCAGGTCTTATCGGCCGTACAGTTGTGTTTTGCATGCCGGGCAGCCTCAATGCCTGCAAACTGGCCTGCACGCGGCTGATTTTTCCCGAGCTGGGTCATCTGGTCAAGCACGCTAACGACTAAAAAACCTATCTTAAAAATGCATTTAAAATTATATGGTTGAGCCCGTTACCGGTTTGCCCGTTTGCCGGTTGAAGACAATACATGACAGTATCCCATTCCATACGGGCGCAACGGGCCGAACCGATTCTAAAGCGCTTCTCCAGTTCCATAATCAAGCTACATTTCTCATCTCGACTTGCGTTTCCATAAACCATCCCCATGTTATTCTCGCGGTTATAATCATTAAGAGGAGGTAGCATGATGGATGAAGCCCCCCAAATTATCGATCGTGATGACCCTTATGAAAAATACGCAAATGGGGTGGTGTTTGACTCGAACACAGGCCTTGAATGGTTGGCAGGGCCGGGCAAAAACATGAGTTGGAAGGAAGCTCAGGAATGGACCGAGAATCTTGAAATCGATGGCCGCGGTTGGCGAATGCCCACCCGCCAAGAGCTCGAAACACTTTATCAAGAGGGAAAAGGAAAACGTAACATGACCCGGTTGCTGGAAACCCCTTCCTGGTGGGTTTGGTCAGCGGAGCCTGTTGATGGCCTATCGTCCAGCCTCTTCGATTTCAGCCATGGGACCCGGGATTGGCAATCCAGAACTCCTCGCGCCTATGCCGTACGCGTTCGCAAGTGACGGTTTAAGGATTTAATTCCCGAACCCCTTTTGAAATTAAAGCAAAGGAGTGGGATCGGAAGAAATGCAGGGTTTGCGTTAACAATCATTCAGTGTAATTCAATCAGCTGTCTGCCTTTTTTTGCAGGAAAGGATCGCGCAGGCCCTTTTTATAGATTTTTCCCGATCCGGTTTTGGGCAGCTCTTCCAAAAAAGTGATGGTTTTGGGGGCCTTGTAGGCGGCTATATGCTCTTTGCAAAAGGCGATGATTTCCTCAGCGGTGGCAGTTTCACCGGTTCTGAGCGCCACAGCGGCATTGACGGCTTCCCCCCAGCGTTCGTCCGGCACCCCGAAAACAGCAGCTTCCAGTATCTTGGGATGCATGTACAACACGTTTTCAACTTCGGTGGAGTAAACGTTTTCTCCACCGGTCACAATCATGTCTTTTATGCGATCCACAATGTTGACATAACCTTCCGAATCCAGGGTGGCCAGATCCCCGGTGCGCAGCCAACCATCGCTAAACGCAATGGCGGTTTCATCGGGCTGGTTCCAGTAGCCGGGCGTAATGGTATCTCCGCGCACCCAGATCTCCCCCACCTGCTGCTCATCAGCCGCAATCGGATATCGCTGCTCGTCAACGACTTTAAGATCCACCCCGATGGCCGGCCGGCCGGTTTTGGATTTATATTTTAATTGGGCATCCGGTGGCAGTGCTTTCAAATGCGCTTTTAAGATACTGAAAGTCAAGTACGGGCTGGTTTCAGTCATGCCGTAGGTCTGAATATAATCGCTGCCCAGGGTTTCCATGATGCTTCTGACCAGCTCGGGCGCAATCGGAGCGCCCCCGCTTAGAATTTCCCGCAGGCTGGAAAAATCATAATCGCCCACCCGGGGGTGTTTGATCATCAGGTTGAGCATAGTGGGGATTAAATTGCTCAGCGTTATCTTTTGTTCTTCGATGGTGGCCATGACGGCTTCGGCCTCAAATTGAGGGACCATTACATGCTGCGCGCCGACCCAGGTAATGGCAAATATGGCCCAGGCATCAGCCAGATGAAACATCGGGGCAATATGGCCCCAGACGTCGGTGTCCACCAGCTTCAGCTCTGCAATGGTCCCCAGGGCGTGGCTGCAGACATTTTTATGGGTGAGCATGACGCCTTTGGGACGCCCGGTTGTACCGCTGGTGTAGTACAGGTGGGCCACCTGGTGTTCATCAACCATTACGGGTTCAAAAGTACCAATACTTGTAGAAATGGCATCCTCATAGCTATGGCACGCAAGCGGAAATGATTCATTCGAAGGAGTGCCAATCCAGATAATGCCCTCAAGGGGCACACCTTCTTTTAATACGCCCCTGACGACATCGGCAAAGCGCGTCGCTGCAATTAACCAGCGGCTGCCGGCATCGTTTAAAATGTAAGCGACCTCCCGGGCGGCCAATCGGTAATTGAGGGGATTGAGAATCGCACCGATTCCGGCAGCGGCATAATAAGATTCCAAAAAAGTATGCGAATTGACTTCCAGAATGGAGATGCGATCTTGTGGACTAATTCTCTGTTTTTGAAAATAGCGGGCCAATCCGGCTACGCGTGTACCAACCTGTTGATAGGTATACGATCGGTCACCGTCGATGACGCCAATCCTTTCAGGATATAAATCCAGTGCTTTTCCGAGGGTCATCCAGATGTTCACAATCATTTCCTCGCTTGTAATATTCCTACAGGGCCAATTTGCATTAAGTTCTTATAATACATAACCTTTTTGAAAGCCAAGTCCAAAATTATTGCGATTTGCCTAAAGATATGGTTGAAATGAACATACAGGTCACAACCTTGTGCCAACAGCCAATGGGATGTGGTTAA
>JAHEIW010000110.1 GCA_024639185.1 Deltaproteobacteria bacterium
TTTAAAACCAGACCGTAATCTGATCCCATCATGCGGCGGAAGCCAAACAGGGCGCCTAACAGGGCGCCAATAATCACATAAAGCTCTATCCAGCGTGAAGCCAGGGGGGTAATACCGCTCAAGCCCTCGGTGCCGCCGAAGATTTTGGTGGCTTCGACAATTCGAACCAACATCAGCGGGATGATCAGGGTCACCATGGAAAAGTAAATGCCTCTCAGGCGCAGCACCGGAAGCAAAACCGCCGTGCAAATCAATCCGCCCAGCAGCGAACCAATGGGAATGGTTAAATATGGCGACCAGCCGAAATGATGATTCAAGACACCGGCGGCATAAGCACCCATTCCGAAAAAAAGGGCCTGTCCCAGAGATATCATGCCGCTTTGCTCCAGAATATCCCAGCTGATGGCCAACAATGCAAAAACGGCGACATTCAGCAACACCCGTTGCCAGTAAATGCCCAGAACCAGCGGCAGCATCAGGCAGCCGACGATGGGTATCAATCTGGGGGCGGCCAGATAGAGCATTTCGCGCCAGGATGACAGCGCAAAGATATCGCTCGCGCGGGCTTTGATACCCCGATCAATGCGTTCTCTGCGCCGCTGTTTTGAATTTAATTCCGCATTCCGCATGCCACATTCCCCGTTGAGCTATATCCGCTCTTCCAGCTCCTTTTGTTTGCCGAACAGCCCGGACGGTTTGATGGTCAAGACAATCAGTATGGCCGCCAGACTGACGATCATGGTCCAGTGTGAGCTGATATAACTGTCTGTAAAGCGTTCGGCAAAGCCAATCACAAAACTGGCAACTATAACGCCACCTGTGCTACCCAGACCGCCGATAATGCATACTGCCAGGGCCTTGATCAATACTTCGTACCCCTCGCTGGGCGCGATGCTGCCCAGTGGAATTATTATGGTGGCGGCAATGGCGGCCAGCCCGGCACCGAAGGAGACGCTTAAAGTGGCAATTCGATCTGAATTGATACCCAGGCTCAAGGCAGTGCGTTCATCCTGGGCAATTCCCCTGAAAGCCAGTCCCAGGGATGTGTGGTGGGTAAAAAGCCACAGAAAAATGATGAGCGCCACACCAATAATAACGATTAAGATACGCTGCATGTCGATGTAGGCGCCGAATATAACAAAGCTGTGGTCGATAAAAACCGGCAGGGTATATTCAAATCCGACAAAGCCCAGGTATCGAAACAATTCCAATATGGCCAGACCGATACCAAAGGTGGCGATCACCTCGGAAAGCGCCTGGCCCCGCACGCGCATCAACACGAAACGGTACATTAGAGCACCTACCAGGGTCGTAATGATAATGGATATAACGGCTGCAACCAGAAACGGGAGCTCCAAAAGATTCAAAAGCATCCAGCTAAGGTAGGCGGACATGATATACAGGGCACCATAGGCAAAATTCGCCACCCCGCTGATGCCGAAGGTTAAATTAAAACCGATTGCCAACAACGCCAGAATAACGCTGTTGACCACTGCGTATATCACCGTACCAACAAACATTAAATCAATCTCTCCCGTTTTATTTGGACAACCTGATTAAGCCGTTGTTACTACTGCGGTTTGAAACTGTTGGAAAACGATCAGGAACACATTTGGCGCAATGAACGCTTGGCGTTCATTGCGCCAGTATATATTCCAATAAGTTGACTGTCCGCCAAAAGCAGTTTTCACGATCTTTAATTATTGGCGGACCGGTTGCTATTATTTTAGAGACTTCAAGCCGGGTGGCAGCTTGATTTTGGCCTCGGCTACAGAGGCCGGAAACACGATCTTACGCTGCCCGTCTTCGGTCCATTGAAATACCAGCCCGATGGCGTTTTCATTGGGATCGGTGCCATATACCGCCTGGTTGCCTTCATCATAGCGTATGCGCCCCATAACCCCTTTGCGGTCTGTTTTCTTTAATTCCGCCACAATGGCATCCGGGTCAAGGCTGCCGGCACGCTCGATGGCCTCGGCCAGGATGTAAACCGATTCGTAAGAAGGTGCAATGCCGTGACCGCCCTGGATGGGTTTGCCGAAGGTGCTTTGATATTTATAGAAAAATTCCTTCGACGCCGGTACTTTCTCAGAGTAGATGGCGCTGCCCAGCTCAAAAATGCTGTTCATAACGCCGCCTATTTTGCCGTCAAACGTGTTCCAGGCTTCCGATCCGGCCACCGGAGAAATAAATCCGGCCATCAGAGCAGGTACTTTCATGGATTTCCATTGTTTGACCAGAATGCCGCTCTGGGGCATGTCAAAGATGGGCATTATGACCTGAGCGCCCTGGGCGCGCGCTTTCATCAGGGCCGATGAAAAATCAGAGGTGCCGGTCGGATAGGCCTCCATGCCTACAACCTCCCAGCCGGCCTTATCGAAATATACTTTTTTGACAAATCCTGCCGTTGCCCGAGCCCAGGCGACATCCTGATGCATCACAAAAACTTTGTTGAACCCGAATTCCTTATTGATCAGGGCCATGTTACCGGCCAGATATTTAACCAGATGCACGGCATTCAGGCAGGTCCTGAAAATATATTTGTATTTTTCCGGATCACCCTTGATTTTTTTCTCGGATCCGGGGCTCATGGCGATCGTGCCCAGCATTGGCATTTTGTATTTGGAAATAATATCCATTCCGGCCATCAAGGCCTCCGAACGGAACGGACCCACAACAATGGCGGCCGGTTTTTTTTCCAGGATGATTTTTTCCAGCCCCAGTAATGCCTCTGGTACGGGAACGCCGGGAGCGGCATCGCGTAGATCGGTTGCGGCGACCTTTAGAAGTCGCTTGGTGCCGCCAACATTGACTCCACCGCGGGCGTTTATCTCGCTGACCGCGATTTGAACCGCCTTGTGCGACTCTTTACCTTCTAAAAAACCCAGGGACGTGGGGACACCGATAATGATAGGCTCGGCAGCAAAAACAGCCGGTGCGGGAATTATCCAGCCAAACACAGCAATGAGTGCAAAACAGAATAAGAACAGTTTACGTTTCATGAGACGCCTCCTTTTTTGTGGGCTTTTCCTCCCTTACGCGGAAGAATACAGTTTTAAGCGTTTATTTTGGAAACGATGCTGCGGATATTACCGCTGCGGGGTATTGGTGGCATGCGGTTCCGAGCGGTTTATGGATGAGAATCGCCTTTTTCAACATTTTTAAATAGGCGATTGTGTATATTTTGGCAACCCTATGTATGGGTCGCCAGTATGCAAGCAGCATAGCTATGAAATAGCTACTCCGTGGTAGCTATACGAACCGCAGGGGGTTGTCAAGGAATTTGTTGTGTCATGATGCGTCATCTCCAGGATTTTTGGTGCTCTACCCGAGCCTGAATATTTTGCGCAGCTGGCAAAAGGAATAAGATGCCTTATGTTTGGAAACAGCGGCTGAAATGGTGGATACATTGATAATGGTAATGTAAGCGCCCATTAATTGTTCATTATAATGAACGATATTTTCAGAATTGAAATTGTTTCTGTTTATTCTTCGACTGTGGTATTGGATTAAAAGTGTCATTATTGCTTGACAAAACATTTTTGGCTGATAATATAAACCGACTTAAGCGTTCATTGAAGTGAACAAATAATCCAGAATTTTTAGCGCTTATATCGGTGACAAGCTGGGTGAACCCCAGAGGAAAATGATGGAAAAGAAACTGCTGACAATAAATCCGGACAAGTGCACTGGCTGCCGAAATTGCGAACTCGTTTGCTCGGTCCGTCATTATGGGGTAAGCAATCCCTCTTTGTCGCGCATCCAGGTTGTCAAATGGGAACATATCGGGATTTATGTACCCATGAGCTGCCAGCAGTGCGAAGATGCCCCCTGTCAGGAAGTCTGCCCCAAAGATGCCATTGACCGCGATGGCACGCTTGAGAGTGTCGTTATCAACCAGGATCTTTGCATCGGCTGCAAGATGTGTGTTGTGGCCTGTCCGTTTGGTGCCATGCGATGGAATTCCGGGCGGAGCCATGTTTTCAAATGCGATTTATGTGATGGCGATCCCCAATGCGTGCGTTTCTGTTATACCCAGGCGGTTGACTATCAGACAGCCAATAAGGTCAGTTCTGTTCGCATGCGGCAAGCTGCTGGAAATCTTGCTAAAGCAACACGTCGTTAGGACAGACACACTCTTTTATTTAACTTTAATCACTTTTCCAATGCTGGAGGTCTTGGTGAAAATCCAGGTGGAATCTCTCGGGTTACCGTCTCTGTCAAAATTAATCGGCAAAAAAACCGAAGTTGAAATGGCCGATGGGACAGTGGCAGATTTAATTGAACAGGTTGTTGATCGAGGCGGCAACAAGGCACGCAAAATCCTGCTGGACAGCAGCGGTCAGCTGGACATGACCATTCAGGTGATGCTCAATGACCAGGGTTTTGTACCCCGTGACGAGTTGTCCAAGCAGTCGTTGCAAGACGGTGATCAGGTTAGGATTATGTTGCTTGTCGGCGGCGGCTAGGTTTATCCTAAATTGAGCGTTTCAAATTTTAAAAGGGTAAAATCTTTTATATTAAATGAATTCTATCAATTTGATTTTTAAAATTTGAAAACGCAAGGGGGCTTGCCGATCTTACCGCATCTACTGTGTTAGATGCCGTTCCGCATAGTACACTATAGCGGAACGCCATCTGCCGTGTAGCTGCGGCAACCTCGACAATCGCTCAATTTAGGTTTAAGTGGCCCTTTTTGCCGCTGGGCTATGTTCTCCGCGAAATTGCTTCCTCGACGTACTTAAAGTACGCCTCCTTGCAATTTCTTGTGCGGCCGAGCCCAGCAACAAAAATGACGTATTTATAAATCAAAAACACAAAATTTCAATAAACGGAAGCAAAGGGCAAAAGGTGAGGAGTATGGTGTTGAAATATAAAATAACGCCTTCCTGTTTTCAGACGCTATGCCCTATGCGCTATGCCCTATGCTTGTATGATTAAAACGAATAAATTAAATTATTCTATATAGATATTGGTAAAAAATGTATGTCTTACTTTAAGGTTAACGATAACTGTAATGGGTGTCTGGCATGCATTGAAAACTGCCCGGCATCAGCACTGGATTTTTTCGATCAGGACGGTCGGCGAACGCTCAAACACAACATGACCAAGTGCGCACGTTGTGGCCAATGCTGGCGCGTGTGCCCCCAGGATGCCATTGAGTTTCAGCATCTGCTGGTCGGCGAATGGGATGAGGTTATTTCGCTGGATTTAATCCATTGCCGGGTATGCGATGAAGTGCTTTACTCATCGGCCTTTCAGCAGAAAATCGACAGCAAACTGAATTCAACCAGTGAAGCACTCTGTCCAAAGCACCGGCAAAATGCGGCAGCTGCTAAGTTGCTTCCTTCTATAAAAAAAGCATAAATTGATCGATTGTCGAGGTTGCCGCAGCTACACGGCAGATGACGTTCCGCTATAGTGTACTATGCGGGACGGCATCTAACACAGTAGATGCGGTAAGATCGGCAATCCCGTAGGGTTTCAAATATTAAAAATATCAATCGATAGAATTCATTGAACGTGAGCCAAAACAACTCCCTTTTAATATTTGAAACGATCAATTTAGGCAAAGGGAGAAATAAATGATCGTCGGAGATTTAAAACCGCTGGATGAAATTGTCTCTGCCGTTAAGAATTACAAACAGGTGCTTGTTTTGGGCTGCGGCAGCTGTGTGACTGTTTGTCTATCGGGCGGTGAGAAAGAAGCCGAACAACTCAGTCGCGAGCTTTCTCAGATAAGAAATTATCCGGGTACGCCGCCGAAATTTGTGGTCGGTTCTATTCTCAGACAATGCGAACGGGATCTGGTACATGATTATCAGAAGATTCCGCCCGGTACCGATGCGGTGCTGTCGCTGGCCTGCGGTGCCGGTGTTCAAACCCTGGCGGATGAATTTGAGCCCTTGCCGGTGATTCCAGCTTTAAATACCACTTTTCTGGGCGCATCGGACAAGCCGGGCTCCTGGACCGAAAAGTGTAAAGGCTGTGGAAACTGTATACTCATTCATACCGGTGGAATCTGTCCGGTTGCGCGGTGTGCGAAAAGTCTTTTTAACGGCCCCTGTGGGGGTTCGAAAGGGGGCTATTGTGAAGTCGGTCAGGGCACGCCTTGCGCCTGGACGCAGATAGTGGCGCGCCTAAAAAAGATGGACAGGTTGCATTGCTATGAAGAGCTCCAGTCATTGAAAGACTGGCGACCTGGCGGGGCGTCCGGTGTGCGCAAACGCATTCGTGCCGGGCTGGGCGAAGGCTCAGGTTCTAATCAGTCTAAAGACAGCTAATGCATTTTATATTCATAATTACAGATTTCGGCGTTCCACAACTTTTGCTCCTGGCTTCTGGCTTCTTGCATCTGGCATGAAGCAGGGAATCAGTGGCTGTAGAAAATACCCGAGTGCAGCCCGCAGCCAGAGGCCCGAAGCCTTTGAACCCTGAACCTCTGAACCTTTGAACATGGAAACAAACAAACTTGACATACTTTCCGTTGGTGTGGATGTCGGAAGCTCAACCAGCCATCTGGTTTTTTCCAAACTGTTGTTGAAAAAAGATGAGCACTCGGCTACCCGACGCTTTAAAATTCGGCAACGGGAGATCATCTATGAAGGCCGCATTATTCATACGCCTTTATGTGATGATAAAACAATCGATATTAAAGAGTTAACTAATTTTTTTAAAGCTGAGTATAAACGTGCCGCAATACATCCCAAAGATATTCAAACCGGTGCTGTCATCGTCACCGGCGAATCAGCGCGCAAAAAAAACGCCCGGCAAATAGCCGAAGCCTTATCCCATGATACCGGCAAATTTGTGGCGGCAACCGCCGGTCCCAATTTTGAAAGCCTGATTGCGGCCCTGGGATCCGGTGCGGCCGCCCGCTCAAAAGATAACCGCAAGACCATATTGTCCTGTGATATCGGCGGCGGAACGTCGAACATCGCGGTCATAAAAGATGGGCAAACCCTATCAACCAGCTGTATTTCCGTCGGCGGGCGCCTGCTGGGGATCGGTACCGATGGAAAAATCTGGCGCATCGATCCACCGGCCCGGATGGTGATGCAGCATTTGGGTCTGAAGCATAAGATCGGGGATCGGATTTCAAAAGCCGATATCAAACGCATCGCCGTCGCTTTAGGGAAGGCTCTGTTTGAAGTTATCACGGGTCCCGCAAAATCACGTTTGGCCCGGCAGCTGATGGTGACCGATAATCTGCAGTTTCCCAACCGTATTGACGAATATTCTTTTTCCGGCGGGGTGGCAGAATTGATGTACGGCGGTTTAAATCATTATGATGATATCGGCAAAGTTCTGGCCGAACACATGAATACCTTAACGTCCCGATTAGCGGCAGATGTTGTCGAGCCGGCCAATAAAATCAGGGCCACTGTCATAGGCGCCGGAGCCTATTCCTTGTCCATATCCGGTAGTTCATGCTTTATGGACGATCAGCTGGCCTTTCCCTTCAGAAATGTGCCGGTCATCCGAGTGGACTTCGAACAATCCAATTTAAATTTTAAACATATGGTATCGCAGATAAATGCGGCTTTTAGCAGATTTGATCGGGTTGAAGGCGAGGAGGTTGTGGCTTTATACTTTCAGGACCCGGTCCAGGCATCCTATCCCCAGCTGGAATTATTTGCCAGGTCGATAGAAGCGTCGCATGTCAACTCTATCAAGAACGGCCTGCCCATTATTTTGATCTTTGGAACCGATATTGCGTGCGGGGTTGGCAATGTGATTCGGCGTGAAACTGAATTAAAAAGCAATTTACTGACGCTAGATGAGCTAAGTCTTGCAGATGGCGATTGGATTGATATCGGTGAGCCCCTGGTGGGGGGTCAGGTTTTTCCGGTCACCGTCAAATCCCTGGTATTTCATTAATTTGAATCGCTCAATTTATTTAGGACGGCGTTGATTCGTTTGGGGTTTGAGCAGTCGTGAGCTGCTGCTGTATCCGCCGACTGATTTCCAGGGCAGCCTTGTGGGTTTCGCCGGTGAGCGTTTTCATCTTTTTTGCGTCCAGACTGGCTTTAAACCCGACAATCCAGATGGCCGAGCGCAATTGCCCCAATCCCATCAGCGGCGCTGCCACTGCCCGGACACCGAGAATATATTCTTCGTCATCAACAGCGTACCCTTGTTGGCTGACTTGCTGTAACTCTTTGCAATAAGATGCCGGATCAATGATCGAATTGTCCGTAAAACGCGGCAATCCTTTGGTTTCAACAAGTTTGCGGGCCTGTTCCTGATCCATCGATGCTAAAAAAACCTTACCCACGGCTCCGGCCAGCATGGGTATGGTGGTGCCAACCGGGGCGGTTATTTTAAGATCCTGATTGGACTCGACAATATCCAGGATGGTCACATGGTCCCAGTTCAGGATACCCAGAAAAACCGACGTCTGGGTCTTTTCCATCAGGTTTTCCATTACCGGTCGCGCCGATGTTTGCAGATCGATCCGGCTATATGCAGAGCGGCCAATTTCAAGCAGGGTAAAGCCCAGTTTATATTTTTTAGACAATGGATCGCGCATGACAGCGCCCAGCTCTTCCAGGGCTGATGTCATCCCATGAACGGTGCTTTTGGCCATTTTAAGGTTTTTCGCCAGCTCGCTCACTCCCAAGCCCTCTTTGGAAGAGGAAACTGCACTGAGAATGGCAAATGCTTTTTTTACGGACGGTGCGCCATATTTCTTCATAGTGTCAGAATACAATTGGGAATTAGGGATGTCAAGAAAATTCGTTCATCTTGGTGAACGATTTGCCGGTGGATTTAAACCTTACGGATGCACCACCAGATTGCCGATTGTTCGTTGTCGATACCCTAATGACCGTTAAATTTCAAAAAAATTACCGTAAAGCCATATTTTGACTTGATCGCTAAGATGCGTTGTGGTATTAAATTGTAAGGGTCAATTTGTTCACAATAATGAACTGTATTGCCGTCTGCATGTTGCTGCAAAAGTAAGAGTTGAGCGCGACAAACAACCTATCTCAGAAGCTATATCCATAATTTGGTGCGGCGCAACCAAGCAAATTTTTGAAGGTTTATACCATAAGTGGTTTCAAAATCTCAGATCAGGTTCCCCGCTGCATTAAGCGGGGAGATGGGATTTTGAAATCACTTATAACCACAAAGGAGAAAAGCATGGCGACCGATAAGCAAGGCCTTTCAACGGCCGAAAGTCTTCGCAAAACCCGGACCTATGGTAAGTTCAGATGCCATAATCCGAGCTGCATGGAAAGGATCCAGCCGGAAAAGGGTTGCAAAACCGCCAAATGCCCGACCTGCGGAATGGAATACCGGATCCACTGGGTCAATGCCAATTTGCCCCGGATTCGGGGCCCGGTCTGGGAGGTCAACAAAAAGCTGGCGGAAGAAAAATTAAAGGAAAAGGGGGTATCCTGATATGGCGTTAAACCGTAAGATCGCATATATTGATCTCACTACCGGTGATATCGAAATCAAACCAATTCCGCTCGAGGTTCGCAAGAAATTTCTGGGAGGCCGCGGACTGGATGCCTATCTGCTGTATAACCATACCAAAAAAGGGTGTAATCCGCTGGGGCCTGCAAATACCCTCCTGATCAGCGCTGGTATCCTGACCGCTACCTGCGCTTCTGCAACTGCCCGAACACATATCATGGCCAAGTCACCGCTGACCGGGTTACTGGGCAGCACCAATATGGGCGGCTTTTTCGCACCCGAGCTGGCCTGGGCCGGTTTTCACCATCTGGTCATCAAAGGCAAAGCCGAACATCCGGTGTATATTTCAATTAACAACGGCGAAATCGAAATTCGTGACGCGCGCGGGATCTGGGGCAAATCCGTCACCGACACCCAGTGGGCCATCCGCGAAGATCTGGGAGACGAGGAAGTCAAAAGTTGCGTTATCGGGCCGGCCGGAGAGAATCTGGTTCGATTTGCCAACGTGATGACGGGTATCAAAAACTCCGGTGGCCGCACAGGCATGGGATGTGTCATGGGGTCCAAGAATCTGAAGGCCGTATCCGCCCGTGGGACCTTGGATATTCAGATTGCCCATCCGGTTGAAGCACTGGATTACAATAAGCGCTTCATCGATCAAATCGTCAGCGCCAAGGTGAATCAAACCCAGGGTGTGTTAGGGACACCTTTTATCTGGGGTGCGACGAATTGCTGGGGCGGTGTCCGGACCCGGAATTTTCAATACAATCAGTGCGAATATGCCGATGACATTGAACCGGAGCGCATCGATGAAATCGCCGAAGAATCAATGGGAAAGCACCATATGACCGGTTGTTTCGGCTGCCAGGTCCATTGCCGGGCCCAGTATAAAATTCCAAGTGGGCCCCTGGCTGGAAAATACGATGAAGGCCCGGAATATACTTCGTTGGGAGCGTTTGGGGCCGAGACCGACACGCCGCGGGCCGAGACCGTTCTGACTGGCAACTATCTGGTCAATCAGTTCGGGATGGATAATCTTGAAACCGGCAGCCTCATTTCCTGGGCCATGGAGCTCTATGAGCTGGGCATCATTACTGAGAAAGAAACCGATGGGCTCGATCTGAGCTGGGGCAATGACAAGGCTGTCCTCGAGATGGTTGAGCGCATCTGTTACCGCAAAGGCTGGCTGGCCGATGCACTTGCCGACGGCGGCATTCCAGCCTCGAAAAAGATTGGCAAGAAATCCTTTGATTATCTCGTGCAGGTTAAAGGCATGAGCAATCTGCATTCGGATGAGAGGCCCACCCCGGCCCTGGCCCTCAATGTGGCCACCGCATCCAGGGGTTCGGACCATTTAAGGAGCCGGCCGGCCATCGATTTATACCATCTGCCGGAAAAGGTTTTAAGAAAGATTTACGGCAGCCCGGTGCCCTATGACGGACCGTTGAGTTCCGAACATACTGAATATGTCGGCAAGCCCTGGCAGGTATTCTGGCAGGAAAACTGTTTTATGGGTGTCGATATTCTGGGTATCTGTAAATATCATACAACCTTTTTGGGACCGACACTGCCCAATTTCGAGGATTGGTCAAAAGTGCTTTACTATAATACCGGACTCGAAATGACGCCGGAAGAAATCTGGGAGGTGGCCTGGCGATGCAACATGATGGAAAGACTCTTCAATTTAAGGGAAGGGCTGACCCGCAACGATCTTGAAAAAGGCGATATGTTGAACCATCGGTATTTCGACGAACCCTGCAAACGCGGCGCCATTGATGTGATCGGTATGACGATAGATAAGAAAAAATTCGTCAAGATGGTCGATGAATTATACAAACATCAGGGCCTTGATCGAGAGGGTGTTCCTAAAAAAGAAACGTTGAAAAACCTCGGCCTGGAAAATGAGCCGTCACACTTATTATGACTTAAAATGAGTGATTGTCGAGGTTGCCGCAGCTACACGGCAGATGTCGTTTCGCTATAGTGTACTATGCGGAATGGCATCTAACACAGTAGATGCGGTAAGATCGGCAAGCCCCTTTGGGGTTTCAAATTTTAAAATTTGAATCGATAAAATTCCTTAGCAAAAGTATTTTACCCTTTTAAAATTTGAAACGCTTATTTTAAGCGTGAAGGAGGAAATAAATGGCGAAAGTATTATATATAGATCACCAGAAATGCACGGGCTGTCAGCTGTGTGAGCTTGTGTGCGCTGTTTCGCATGATGGTATATCCAATCCTGCCCGTAGCCGGATCCGGGTGGTTAAATGGGAAGCCGAAGGTCTTTATATCCCCATGTCCTGCCAGCAATGTCAGGACGCGCCGTGTTTGAATGTATGCCCGGTAAAGGCCATCTCGCGCGATGAGAAATCGGAACGCGTCGCAGTTGATTATGATGTCTGCATTGGATGCCGTTCCTGTGTGAGCGCATGTCCTTTTGGTGCCATGACCTTCAATCCGACCGACCGCAGGGTCTTTAAGTGCGACCTCTGTGACGGCGATCCGCAATGTGTCCGGTTCTG
>JAHEIW010000314.1 GCA_024639185.1 Deltaproteobacteria bacterium
CTGTAGAATGTCACAATAAAAGTATTTAAATTAGGAGAGAATTTTCAGAATAGTTTGACAAATTAGCAGAGATTATCGAATTAAATGGGCCTTTTGGTAAGAGCCCATTTTTTTATTTTTAAGGGGGGAAAGGGCGGCGAAGTTATGGCCGACTGAACCACCCTTTCCCAAAACACGAGGATCTGGGACAGATCCTCAAAAGGCTTAAAAATGATAATCTTTGTTAAAGTCAAACTCAAGCACATTTTTACAAAAGGCAAAAATTATTGCTGGCCCAGACCTGAGTTATGTTTGAGATGTAACGCCAGTCATCTATGGGGCCATGGTTATGTGGCGTCGTATTTTGACGGCTTTGATCAGCCGTTTTATTTAAAGCGCTATCGCTGTCCGGCATGTGGCTGCGTGATCAAACTCAAGCCTGCGGGCTATTTGAAGCGCTTCCAGGCACCGATTGACACCATCCGTTCGAGCATCCACTGTCGCCTGAAAAAAGGCTGCTGGTTGCCCGGTGCTTCGCGCAGTCGCCAGAATCATTGGTTTAAAGCCTTGCTGCGCAAAGTAAAAGCATATTTTGGCGATCCGTGGGATCGTCAACTGCTCAGTGCTTTCGATCTTTTGATTGCCCAGGGACAAAATCCGGTCAGCCGATCCATTTAATCTGAAAAGCCCATCGGTTTTTAAACACCCTACCGAAGTGTGTCATTTTCAAGGCCTCGTTTTTAGGGTAAAGCGGCCCAAGACCCATGAAAGGAGGAATTGAAATGACAGAAGATCAAAAACAGCAGGTCGCCGTCTTTCGATTTGCAGTGATCAGCGACTTTGTCAACGCAAGTCAGCTCAATCGTGCCCAACGTCGGCTGCTGCTCGCGGATAAATGCGCCCGCAAGTGGCACATTCCCTGTTCCACCAAAACGCGGCTTTCCAGAGGCAGCATCTTGCGATGGATCAAGCTTTACACCGACAGCAACGCTAAACTGCAATCGCTGTATCCCAAAGCACGTAGTGACAAAGGCAAAAGCCGGGCCTTGGATGAAGACACATCTCTTTCGCTGATTAACTTGCGCCGCGAGATGCCTTCAGCCACCGTGGCACATCTGATCGCCACTATGAACGAGCGCAAGCTGGTGACGGCGGGAATTGATCTTTATCCTTCCACTGTTTATCGCTTTTTGCACCAGCACAATTTGATGCAACCGGTAGGATCAATGCCCGAAGACCGCCGCAAGTTTGAAGCCCAGTTGCCAAACGACCTGTGGCAAAGCGATGTGATGCACGGTCCCAAGGTCAATGTGGCCGGCAAAATGCGAAAAAGCTATCTGATTGCCATCCTCGATGACCACAGCCGCCTGATCACCGATGGTCAATTTTACCTGTCCGAAGCCCTGACGTCTTATCTGGATGCCTTTGAAAATGCCCTGGCCAAAAGGGGGTTGCCCAGAAAACTCTACGTGGACAATGGCGCTGCCTTCCGCAGCCGGCACCTGGAATATATCTGCGCCTCATTAGCCATTGCGCTGATACATTCCAAACCCTACAAACCACAGGGGCGTGGGAAAATCGAGCGCTTTTTTAAAACCGTGCGGGGACAGTTTTTACCCGGCTTTAAAGGGCAAACGTTAAATGAGCTCAATGAAGCCTTTGATGGCTGGCTGACTCACGTTTACCATCAACGAAAACACAGCAGCACCAAACAAAGCCCCTTTGAGCGCTTCACGGCCAACATGCACTGTCTGAGAGAAGCTCCGGATAATCTGCACGACTACTTTCGTAAGCTGGCCCGAAGAAAGGTCAACAAAGACCGTACCATCACCCTCAACGGAGACCTGTATGAGGGCCCGGTGGCTTTGATCGGAAAACGCGTGGAGCTGCTCTACCATCAAAGCCAAGCCGATCAGGTGGAAGTTAAATATCAAAACAAGTCTTTTGGCATGCTTGCCCCCGTCAATCTCAATGTTAATTGCCGTATCAAACGCGATAAAAACAATAACCCCCAGATCCATGCCAATACCGATGCCGCTCAATACGGCGGCGGCAAACTGTGGTCTTCAAAAAGGAGAGATGATGATCAATCATAATTACCGCAGCTTTTTCGGACTAAAAAAAGAACCCTTCGGCTTGGACATCAGCTGCAAAGAAATTTTAAAAACCGCCGAACTCATCGATGTCAAAGATCGCTTTGACTATGTCATCCGCATCGGGGCCATCGGTCTTGTTACCGGAGAAGTCGGCAGCGGCAAATCCACCGCCATTCGATATGCCGCTGAGCACCTGCATCCTTCCGAGTACAAAAGCCTGTATATGACCGCATCCTCAGGCGCTATCATGGAATTTTACCGCCAACTGGTCAATGAATTGGACATTCACATCAAATCCAACTCCAAAGCCCTGATGCTGCGGCTGATCAAAAAAGAAATCACACAGCTGGTCTGTGAGAAAAAAATCAAAGTGGTGCTGCTCGTCGATGAAGCCTCGCTGTTGCGCCTGGAAGTGTTTGCCGAACTGCATACCATCTGTCAGTTTGAAAAAGACTCCAAACCATACTTACCCATGATCTTAGCCGGTCAAAATAACCTTATCGACAAACTATCCTATCGCTCCTCGGCGCCGCTGGCTTCCAGAATTGTGGCTCGCAGCCACTTGCAGGGCACCGACCTTGCCGGCATGCAAGATTACCTCAAACATCACCTGAGCATCGCAGGCATTAAACAAAATCTTTTTGATCAAAACGCCATCACCGCTATCCATCAGGGCTCCGGCGGACTGTTTAGAAAAGCCAATCATCTGGCCCGCGGCGCTCTGATTGCCGCCGCTGCTAATCAGGCGGCCATGGTCAATGCCGACCATGTTCGCTTGGCTTCTACGGAAATCTTTTAAACCCTAAAATGCGATAAGGAGATAACAAAATGAGCCTGGATTATGAAAAAAACTATCAGCATATACTCGATCAGATTACCCAACAGCTTGAAATCCTGATGATGGATATTCTGCTGGCTTCTATCAACCAATTAAAATACGATTATGAAAACGCGGCCTTAAAACCGTATCACGAAACCGATGACATCGACTTTTAAGATGAGCATAAATTAACCGGGCCCTTGAATAATAGGGCCCTGTTGATTTAATCTGAAAATTCTATTACTTGTTCAAAATAATCAGGAAAAAATAGTTATTTTAATCCGGGGATCAACAA
>JAHEIW010000111.1 GCA_024639185.1 Deltaproteobacteria bacterium
TCGCGGAATACAAAAACAAAATGCAGGCCATGGGCAGCATCATGAAGCATTTTGGCAGGCAGGCGGATGGGAAGATGGTCAGTGAGATCTTGAAACAATGGGAATAAACGTTTCTAAACGGTTTGATCCGTTTACGGATCGAACCGCGCGGGATATCCGCAACTCGCTATCCGAAGCATTCGTGGCAACCATCGGCGCCAGGAATCCCGCAGCATATCTGAATGCCGCCCGGCAATGGCGAAAGCAAAACCTAGCGCCGTTACATGCCGATTACATCGATGACCGCCTATTGCGTTACGAGCGCTTCTTCGATGGCATCGCAGCAGACGATATCACCGATCCGCTGCAGCAGGCTTTGATCATCTGGAACCAGGGCCTTTTTTTTGAATTTCACGATCACCTGGAAGCCATCTGGAAATC
Source organism: Deltaproteobacteria bacterium (assembly GCA_024639185.1). Lineage (GTDB taxonomy): Bacteria > Desulfobacterota > Desulfobacteria > Desulfobacterales > JAHEIW01 > JAHEIW01. The sequence continues at coordinate 421 of JAHEIW010000111.1, forward strand.
GGCAACCGGAGACAAGCGGCAGGCATTAAAGGGCCTGATCAAAGCGGCCGGTGTTTACATCCACCTGGAGCAGGGTCACCTGCAGGCAGCCCGGAGCCTGGCGAACAAGGCTTTGGTGCTTCTGCAGCAATACCGCCATTGCCTGACGTTTATGGCAAACCCGGCAACGCTGCTGAATAAGCTAAAAGCCATTGATCCGGATGCGCCCCGGCTGGACATGGTGTCTTTTCGTGATTAAATCATTCTTTCTGGAAAGGACTCTTTATGCCAAATCGACAATTTTCAAAATTCGGGTTTCGTTTTGCTTTGTTTGTTTTTGTTGTGCTAAGCGCATTTTGGGTGACGATTTTGGAGGTGCCGGCCAAGACAGCAGCCGTTGAGCAAAGCACCCAAAATTGTCTGTGGTCGATTCAAACCCCGTCCAATAAAATTTTTTTGCTGGGCTCCATACATGTCCTCAAGCCTGAAACATACCCCCTAAATCCGGCCATCGAAAAGGCATATGCCAGCAGCCAGCGCATTATCTTTGAGACCGATATCGCGGCCATGCAGGAACCGGCCATGCAGGCCAAAATGCTGGAACTGGGCATGTATCCGGCCGGACAGAACCTGTTTGATAACATTGCGAGCGACACACGACAACAGCTTGAGAAAAAAATGAGCGCCCTCGGATTGCCGCTGGAAGCATTTTCGCGGATTAAGCCCTGGTTTGTCGCTCTGTCGCTGACAACACTGGAATTGCAACGCCTGGGGTACGACCCTCAATATGGAATCGATGTTTATTTTTTTGGCAAGGCCACAAGCGGAGGCAAAGAAATCGGATACCTGGAGCCTCCCGAGTATCAGATTGATCTGCTGGGCAATATGGCCAGCAAGGATCAAAACGACTTTTTGAAACAAACCCTCAAAGACCTGGAATTGGTCAGCGAACTGGCAGGTGACCTGGTGAGCAGCTGGAAAGCCGGCAATGCCGATAAACTGCATGAGCTGCTGCACAGAAGCTTTAAAGATTATCCCAATCTGAATGATCGCCTGCTGATCAAACGCAATCTAAAATGGGTAAATGAAGTTGAAGCAGCCATGCGCCAGAATAAAAATGTTCTTTTTGTGGTCGGTGCGGGCCATTTGGTCGGCCCCGAAAGCGTTGTCGATTTGCTGAGGAAGAATGGCCATGAGGTAAAACAACAATAGAGGGCCTTATGAAAGAAAATGCTACGCAGCGTAGCTGGCGGCTGAAAATCCATGAAGTTATTTTCGAAGCTGACACACCGGCCGGGAAATGGTTTGATGTTTTATTGATCGTGGCCATTTTGACCAGTGTCGTGTTGGTGATGCTCGACAGTGTCAGCAGCATTCGAGAGGTGTTCGGTCAAACCCTACTGGCCGGTGAGTGGTTTTTTACCATTTTATTTACAGTCGAATACCTGCTGCGACTGCTGAGCGTCGGGCGACCCGCGGCTTATGCCACCAGTTTTTTCGGTGTGGTCGATCTTCTGGCCATATTGCCCACCTATCTGAGCTATTTTATCCCGGGGGCGCAGTATTTGCTGGTTATTCGGATATTGCGGGTTCTGCGTATTTTCCGAATTCTCAAACTGGTGCAATATCTGGGCGAGGCCCGCATGCTCGTTCAGGCATTGCGCGCCAGCCTGCGTAAAATTATTGTTTTCCTGATGACCGTTTTAACGCTGGTAACCATATTTGGAGCCCTTATCTATTTAGTCGAAGATCCTGAAAACGGTTTCACCAGCATACCCAAAAGCATTTACTGGGCCATTGTGACACTGACCACCGTCGGCTACGGGGACATCTCGCCCAAGACTGTCTTTGGCCAGTTGATTTCCTCGGCCATAATGATTATAGGTTATGGTATTATCGCCGTACCGACCGGCATTGTAACGGTGGAATTGGCGCAGGCGTTCAAACGCCAGATTTCCACCCAGGCCTGTACCGAGTGCAGCGCCGAGGGGCACGATCGGGACGCCAAATTTTGCAAGTATTGCGGCACCCAGCTTTAATAGCATGTTTTCTGTTAACGCAAGCAAACGGTTGCTCAGCGAACCGCTAAGATATTTCCATGTTGAACTTAAATTTTGTATTAATATGTCTAATCGTCAGCATATGTTGTATGTCTGCCCTGAACTGCGCGGCTCAGACCGCTTCAATGGAAAAACCGCATCATACCCCTGACGGATTCAGAAACATCCATGCCTACGATGAAAATGGATTTGGCGATTTTTTAAGATGGCGCCGCGAGCGCGCTAAAATGGATATTCCGGGCCCGGAACACTATTCTTTCCCGCTGGCGGAAAATGATCCAAACTTCCTGGGCCATAACCGGGATCAGAATACCGTGACCTGGATCGGGCATGCCACCCTGCTGGTACAAATGGGGGGCTACAATATTTTAACCGATCCGCATTTTTCCGAACGGACCTCACCGGTCCAGTGGGCCGGCCCGAAGAGAGTTGTGCCGCCGGGGCTGGCATTGAAGGATTTGCCACCCATCGACATCGTTGTGATTTCGCATGATCATTATGATTCGCTGGATGAACAGACGATTAAAAAATTGCGCCAGCGGCCCGGTGGTGAAAAAACCCGTTTTTATGTTCCCCTGGGATTTAAGAAATGGCTTGCCGCCCGTGGTGTTGGTCAGGTTATTGAGATGGACTGGTGGGACCGGCAAGCGGACGGCAATCTTGAAATTATTGCCGTGCCGGTGCAGCATTGGAGCAAACGCAGCATTTTTTCCAAAAACAAAACGCTCTGGGCCGGCTGGGTGATCCGTTCCAATTCTTTTCAATTTATTTTTGTGGGGGACACTGGATATGCACCCCATTTTAAGGAAATCGGAGAAAAACTGGGTCCTTTCGATCTGGCAGCCATACCGATTGGTGCATACGAACCGCGCTGGTTTATGAAAAAACATCATGTAAACCCTGAAGAGTCGGTTCAAATCCACAAAGATCTTCGCTCAAAAAAATCCGTGGCCATCCATTGGGGCACCTTTATTCTAACCGATGAACCGCTGGATGAACCGCCCAAACGGCTGGCCGGAGCGCTGCAAAAAGACCGGATTCCAACCGAAAATTTTGCCGTGCTGCAGCACGGGCAAACCATCATCCTCGAATAAATATAATTAAAGTCGTTTGACTTTAATTATATAGACAAAACGATTTAATCGGTCTAAGATGCCTAACGCTGAGGGGGAGTCAGCTGCACGCATAGAGGCGGCCACTGCATTTAACCGATTCGAACACAAAAGGGGTGTATGATGCTCTACCTTGGAAAATTTTTACATATGACCAACCAGCAGGCCCAGGTGGAATCAGAAAGAAGACATGGCGAATTCAACCTGATCGTTGATGCAGAAGACAGCCAGGCGGCGCTAAAATTGTTTAAAGTGCGCATCACAGAATCACGGGAAAAAAGTGATTTGTTTGAAGGCGACTGCACGATCTATATTGTCCATTTACTGGAACTTGAGGAATTTCCCAGCGAACGCGCACGCATGCTATACTACAAATCCGTTGCCGGGGATCCGATTATGCCCTACATCAGTTGCTCGACACCCAACGGGTCGACTGACGGGTGTCGGATTCTAAACTGGATGAAAAACAGACCGGAAATCGACGGTGAAGATGCCAATCTTTTCGTAGAATTTCACTCGGGTGATAGTTGATTGCAGCTTCTGAAGCCTATCGCACCATCCTGTCCTTTGTGAATGTCGTAGCGACGTGATCACCATCGGCCAATCTATTTTGACACATCCGCGTGCAATGATTTCCGACCGGGAGGCAGCGAAATAAATCGATCTCCTCCCCAATCTGTTTCCCGATATTTTTTCAATGACTTGGCGTTAGCCCTGAATCGAATTTGATTGATGAGGGAATACTCGCTTGTATATTAAAAATAATAATCGTCCTCTGCGGATATTGATTGTCGAAGATAACGCCGATATCGCAGAAAACATTGGCGACTATCTGGAGCAGCAGGGACATATCCTTGATTTTGCGATGGACGGCATCGGTGGGTTACATCTGGCCCTGACGCATGATTTTGATGTTATTGTATTGGATATCATGTTGCCGGGTATTGACGGGTTGACATTTTGCCGAAAGCTGAGAAAGGAAGCAGAGAATAAGGTTCCGGTTTTAATGTTGACGGCACGTGATACCTTATCAGATAAGTTGAAAGGATTTGATGCCGGTGCAGATGATTACCTGGTCAAGCCTTTCGCGTTGGAAGAGCTTTCCGCTCGGATCGGCGTTCTGGCCCGGCGCAGCAGTCAAATATCTCCCCGCCGGTTATGTATAGCTGATCTGGAAGTAGATATCGGTAAAATGCAGGTTCAACGGGCCAATCGTAAAATTGATTTGAATCGGGCAGGCCTCAAAATTTTGATCATGCTCCTGCAGGCCCATCCGAATGTTGTTACCCGCAAAGAATTGGAACAGGCACTATGGGGTGATGAGCCGCCCGAAAGCGATGCCTTGCGCAGCCATATATATGCGCTCCGCAGCGCTATTGATAGACCTTTCAAGCATTCGTTACTGGAAACCGTTCACGGTGTGGGATACCGACTGGTGGTACCGGATGAGATTTCGTCATAGTTTACATTCACGTATTATTTTTTCTTTTTGTCTATTCGGTGTTATCCTGGGAACCGCATATGCAACAGCTGTTTATATTTCTTTAGACCTGATTGATGATCACCTGATCGACAACCGCTTGCGTGAGGAAGTTGATTATTTTGCCAATCACTATAAACACCATCATCTTTTACCTCGATCGACCTCGCCGTATATCAGCGCACATTTAGGCCAGGAATCCATGCCGCTGTACCTCATCGATTTGGTTAAAAGGCTGGATGAAGGCCTGCATGAAGCCTATAGTGGACCGGATGAATACCATATTGCAGTCCAAAAGCTACCGAACGAAAAGTATCTTTATCTTCTATATGAGGTCAGTGCGCTGGAATTTACCGAGAAACGCAAACTGAACATTGGATTTGTATTACTCGGCGGTGTCATTTTAATTACGCTTTTAGGCTGGTGGATCGGGCGACTGACGTCGCGCAAAGTCATCGCCCCGGTTATTCATTTATCGGACCAGGTCAATAAGTCAGGCCCGGAAAATATGCCCACCGATCTTTCGAAAGATTTTATTGCTGACGAGGTTGGAACACTGGCCGCGGCGCTGGAGCAATCCATGAAACGGATAGAGGACTTTGTGGGACGTGAGCATCAGTTTACCCGTGACGCCAGTCATGAACTCAGAACACCGGTTACAGTGATCAAAGGGGCTGTTGAAATCTTGCGCAACAAACTGAACTCCGATGACGAATCCGTGTTGCGTCCCCTGGACCGAATTCAACGGCAGGTGACCAATATGGAAAATATCATTGAAGCCCTGCTGTGGCTATCCCGCGAAGAATTAACACCAGACAGTCCGAAAATGATTTCCGTGCTGCCGCTGGTTCGGGATACGCTCGAGGAAAACCGGCGGATCATTGTCGGCAAATCGATCGATATCAACCTGGTAACCGAAGGCAATCCGGTGTTGAGTGTTCCTGCCCCTCTTTTCCAGATTGCATTAACCAATCTTATCCAAAATGCGGTCCGTTATACTTCTAATGGCCATATCACCGTTTGCGTGCATGATGACCGGGTGCTGGTTTCTGATACCGGCAGTGGAATCAAGGGATCTGATCTGGACCAAATTACACAGCCACACTTTCGTGGCACCGACAGCAACGGGTTTGGCCTGGGTCTTTCACTTGTCAAACGCTTGTGCGATCGCGCCGGCTGGCAATTTGAAATTGAAAGTGAGGTGGACTGCGGAACCACGGTTTATATGATATTTAAACCCACTGGAACTTGAAAATAGCCAGGCCCACCATCCAATCGACATTCTACTCACCTTTTATTCTGCTTCAGGCTTAGATTTCACATTTTTTTCACATTGATTTCACGATTTTTTCATGTACCACATAGTAGGATTTATGCGCTCAATCGTCTAATCTGGCGCGATTTATACCGCTTGTCATAATAATGTTCGGAATAACGCAAAAAAGGATGGCGGCATAAGTGTTGTAGCAAAAAAACGCCCCGCTATCGGAACGTATTTTTGACAACCACTATAAAATATCAGCAGCTCGGGTATTGTTTTGCACGCTGTTATCTGAAAATCCTCAATATGGATAGGGCCTTTTATTTACAGGATGTTTATTAAATCATTATGAAACGAAACGGTAAGGCCGAGAGCATCTCATCGGATCGACGCGCTTTTATAAAGACGGCCGCGCTGTGCGGCGGGGCTATCAGTCTTGCCGGGATTCCACTGGCCGGTTATTTCATTTCGCCGGCCCTAAAAAAAGGTACCGGAAAGTGGGTGGATTTCGGTGTCGCCGAAGACTTAACGCCAGGAAGCATTGAGATGCTATCCTATGAATTTATGGTTAAAGATGGCTGGCAGGTTCTGCCCCAGCGTGGCTTTGTGTGGGCCAAGACCGAGGCGGCCGGCAACATCCAAATCTTTTCTTCCACCTGCACGCATTTAGCCTGCAACGTGATCTGGCGGGAAGACGAAAAAATTTTTGAGTGTCCCTGCCATTCCGGTCGTTTTGACATCAATGGCCGGCCGCTTGCCGGTCCACCCACCAGGCCCTTATCGGTTTTGGAGCATAAAATTGAAGATGAAAATCTCTTGGTCTATTTGACCTTTTAACCTCAACCCTAACACAAAGGAGGGGCTATGAGTCGAAAAGCGATATTGAGCATAATCATTTGTCTGATGTTATTTGGCAGTGGGATTTTTATCGGTGCTGATAAAGTCAGCGCTGCAGCCAAACAAACGGTCACGGCCGCGAAAGTAAAAAGTGCACCCACCGGTCTGGCTGACCCGGCCTGGCAAAAAGCCAAAGCCGTCGAGGTTCCATTCGAGGGTAAAGAAAAATTTGCGGGGCAAAAAACCGCTGTGACCACAAAGGCTGTCTATACCGGCGATGGGATTTATTTCAAGTTTGACTGGAAAGACCCCACCAAAAGCGTGACAAAAGGTGCCTGGAAATTCGATGGCCAGAAATGGTCCCACCAAAAGGGCAATGAGGATCGGATCTCCTTATTGTTTGAGATCGAACGCATCGATAAATTTGCAACCAAAGGTTGTGCGGTCGTCTGCCATGTGCCGGCTGGAAAAACAGCAAAAGACGGTAAGTTTGGAACCACCTCACCGGCTGAAAAAGGTGATTTGTGGCACTGGAAGGCGGCTCGGTCTGACCCGGCCGGATTCGCTGATGATACCTGGCTGACCCAGATCAGTGAAGAAAAAGGTGGACGCAAAAGCGATGCCGGCAAAGGGGGCGACCAGAAAAACATGACCGCCGATAAATCCAAACCGATGTATATGCCGGCGCCCGGCAAAAAGCTTGCGGCCGGCAACGTCTTGCTGGTCGCACACGCGGTGGAAATTAAGGATTACACCGGATTTAAAGCCGGTGATACGGTTACCTACCGCATGCCCAAAATGCCCGTAGGCTCCCGCGCTGATATCAAAGCCATCAGCCGTCATACCGACGGTGGCTGGTCGGTGATCTTATTTCGCAAACTGGATACCGGACATGATGACGACGTGGCATTTAATCCACGTAAAAAATACAATTTTGCCATGGCCCTGTTCGATGATTCAGGCGACGAGGATTCGTACGATTCTGAGGTGCTCACCCTGCAATTTTCGCGATAGGGTATTGCGCGAGTAAGGGGCCTGCTTTGAAAAAGCCAGACGGGAATCAGATGGATACGTTGTCCGAAATGTTGGCTCTGGGCGATATAATGGCGCGCGTAAAAGCATTACGGGTTCCAGCTGACGCTCTGACCTGGCACCGTTTCTCGGGTTCGTTGCTGCTGGTGCTGCTGGTGTTGTTGTTTTTGTCCGGGGCATTTATGGCATTTTATTATTCACCGGCTCCGGGCGCTGCATACGATAGTGTCGATTACGCCCTGTACTCTGTGCCTTTTGGTGATGTCATCAAAGGCGTCCATCATTACGGCTGGAATATTTTCCTGATTGTTTTGGGCTTGCATCTGGTTCGGGCTTTTATCGTCGCTGCATACAAATCACCCAGACAGCTGATATGGGTCTCCGGTGTTTTGACCCTGCTTTTGATACCGGCATTGATTATCACCGGAGACCTGCTTCCCTGGGATCAGAATGGGTTTTGGACAACGCAGGTTCGGATCAGCATTATCGCCTCAGTTCCGCTTGTCGGTGATTTTATGGTGCGCCTGATTCAAGGTGGCCCCTTAACCGGTATTGTCGCCCTGACCCGCTTTTATGTATTGCACATTCTCTTTTTGCCGGCCTTATTGATTATTCTGATTGTCATTCACTTTCATTTTTTAAAGACGAGGGGATTATCCGAACCGTTGTTTAAAAAAGGTTCCCAATCCAAAACCATTTCTTTTTTCCCACAACTGATCAATCGGTGGCTGTTGTTGTTTTTAGCGGTTACGCTGGTGTTGGGCGTCCTCTCCTGGTATTGGCCCGCTCCACTGGGCGATCCGGCTGATCCGACCGACTCAACCTTTGTGCCCCGACCGGAGTGGTGGGTTTTGTCTTTAAATCAGCTTGTTACCATATTTAAGGGCTCCCTGACAGTGATTGGCAGTGTCATTATCCCGGGCGGGCTGGTTGTTTTGCTTTTGGCCTTACCGTTTTTGGATACGTCGCCCGATCGCCATCCTGCGCGACGGAAAAAAGTGGTGTTGACTGCGATAGTGGTTGCCATCATTTTGTTGGGCTTATCGGTTATGGGCTACAATGAGCATTTTAACGGAAATGTTTCCTAAAAATCAAATCTGCGACCCATTCTGGAGTTGTTTGATTTTTATGGTTGTTCTTTATCTGGAGGCTTACACCGCTTGTCTTCATAATGGTCCGCAAAAAAGGATGGCGGTATAAGTGTAATAGCAACAAAACATTCCGCAATCGGTACGTTTGACTGACAACCACTATAAAACAAAACCGGAGGATTAGCATGCGCGCACGGACTGTCATCAGCGCAATAGGGGGTGCGACTATCATAATATCTGCCTGGATATTGATGTTGCTACAGCCGGCGGGCGCCCACACCCTGCTCGTCACCGCCCGTTATGTTAAAATGGCTCCACAAGGCTTGGATGATCCTGTCTGGGAAACAGCACAAGCCGCTCAGTTGCTCGTCGAAGGCCGAGAACCGGTTGTCGGCCAAAATGGGACAGTGATCAGCAGAGCGCTCTATACCGATGATCAGTTGTTTTTTCTGTTTAAATGGAAGGATCCTACCAAAAGCATCACGAAGCAATCCTGGATGTTTGATGGTCAAAAGTGGGTTCATCTTCAAGGCAATGAGGATCGCATTGCGTTATTGTTCGAGATCACCCGGATTAACAAATTCGGCACGCGGGGCTGCGCGATCACCTGTCATAGCCCGGCGGACGTACCCAGAAAAGGTTGGAAATTTGCAACAAAGACCAATGACGAAAAAGGGGATCTCTGGCACTGGAAGGCTGCCCGTTCCGCTCCATACGATTACGCAGACGACGCCTGGTTGACGGTTGCCGGCAATCCGACCGGATCGTATCGCACAACCGGGCGCAGAAAAGATGCCGGAGCCGGTGGTGATGTCAAAAATGAGACCCCGGATGGGACGCGGCCCTTATTTATGCAGAATCCGGCTATAAAGCCGTCAGTTCCCGGATTTCTGCTTTTGGAAGAAACAGTTAAAATTACGAACTATTCTATGTTTAAGACCGGGGACACAATCCCCTATCGTCTACCGCTAAAGCCTTCAGGGTCGCGATTTGATGTAAAGGCCATCAGTCGTTATGAGGATGGCGGGTGGATGGTAATGCTTTACCGCAAACTCGATACCGGGCATGAAGATGATGTAATATTTAACCCTAAAAAAAGGTATAGTTTTGCTGTGGCCGTGTTTGATGATTCGGGATCAGAACATTCTAAAGCAACCGAACCGATGACGATGCTCTTTAGCCGTTAAGCGTCTTCAAGTTAGCCTGCCTCAATAAATTTAAATACCTGCCAAATATGTAACCTATCAATTATGTCAAATGTTGAATTATCAATACTTTTAGGCTAATGGAGGCATTAAGTTTAGGTACATGAATTTTTTTCTTGACACCGTATAAAGTTTGGTATACCTAACTTTTTCAATTAATTTTTCCCGCTATCATTCATGGGAGGTTGACTCGAAATGCGGATTAACATGCGTCAGATGATGGACAATCAGGCCGGCACCATTGCCAGTGTTAAAGTTGGCGGCGAACTGGGCCGGCGCCTCCGCGATATGGGTCTGGTGCCGGGAACCGCAATTAAAGTCCAGGGCCGCGCGCCCCTGAATGATCCTGTGGCTTTAAGAGTCATGGGGGCAACACTGACATTGCGCAACAATGAAGCCGATTACATTGAAGTGGAGGTTGATTAGCAGATGGCACCCACCGTTGCATTGGCCGGCAACCCGAACGCCGGCAAAACAACTCTTTTTAATGATCTGACCGGTTCGCGGCAGCACGTCGGAAATTATCCGGGCGTGACGGTTGAAAAAAAGGAAGGCACCTATGTGCGTGACGGGTTCAGGCTGCACATTGTTGATCTTCCCGGCACATATTCCCTTACGGCCTATTCGCTGGAAGAAGTGGTGGCCCGCGATTTTCTGGTCAACCAGAAACCGGAAGTGGTTGTCAATATTGTGGATGCGTCCAACCTGGAACGCAACCTGTATCTGGCCGTTCAATTTCTGGAGATGGGCATACCCATATGCATCGCTTTGAATATGATCGATGTGGCCAAAAAACGAGGTATCAAAATCAATGCTGCAAAACTTTCATCCCTGCTGGGGGTTCCGGTGATCCCAACCATTGCCCGCTCGGGTAAAGGCAAAAAGGAACTCATGGACAATGCTTTTCAAATCATCCAAACAAAGTATGAACTGAACCCGCTCAAAATCTCCTACGGGGCGGATATCGACCCGGTGCTGGCTGAAATGGAAAAGGACGTTTCCGAAAATCATTTTTTAACCGACACCTACCAGGCGCGCTGGATTGCCCTGAAATATATGGAAAATGACGAACAAATCCTTACCCTGGGTCGCAAGGTCGATGCAGACCTTTCCCGACGACTGGAAGAACGGGTGAGCAAGGTAGCGCGCCATTTACAAAACACGCTGGATACCTATCCGGAGGCTGTTATTGCCGATCAACGCTATGGGTATATCAATTCCATCTTGAAGCAGGGGGTCATCTACCACAAATACGATCGCAATCGGCTTTACAGTTCGGACCGTATCGACAAGGTGTTGACCAATCGCTTTGTGGGCCCCCTGATCATGCTGGCAGTGATTGCCGGGCTCTATCACTTTACGTTTACTTACAGCAAACTGCCGGTGGCATGGCTGGAATCTTTTTTTGGCTGGTTGGC
>JAHEIW010000315.1 GCA_024639185.1 Deltaproteobacteria bacterium
AATGCCGCCGGGCATTCCGGTGGCGACGATGGCGATCGGAAAACCCGGTGCCAGAAATGCCGGAATACTGGCGGTTCAGATCCTGGCCCTGGCAGACAAGGACCTGGCAGCCAGGTTTGAGACCTTTAAGCAGGACATGGCCGTCAAAGTCGAGCAAAAAGCCAAAAAGCTCGAAAAATCCTTATAAAAATTTTAAGACAGGATTATCAGGATTTCTTTTGTCCGTTCTCCGGAAGAGAACGGACAAACCCTATCGCATGCGGCGAGTGTTACGTGCATTTATCAACTAAGTTGATGATCAAAAAATATAGGAGTCCATTTCAAGGTTAGATTGTTGAGCGATGGTTTTATTCCGCTGAAAGCGCATTGAGTTTTATCACTTCATCCCCGCCCGCCTCGCCTGAGCGGCCCACGCCCGCCATGCGAGCAAGGCGAGGCGAGCAGGGTCGCGATGGCGGGCAGGTGGGAAGTGAGAAAGAAAAAAATAATCCTGAACAATCCTGTTGATCCTGTCAAAATAATCAAGCAATAAGATCAAGCTCCTCAATGAATCCATCAAACATTCGAAGGGTTAATTTTGAAAAGCCTGAGGCTGACATTATCAAGGCAGCCGCCGATATCATTCATCAGGGTGGGGTGGTGGTGTTTCCCACGCGCTGCCTTTACGGGCTGGGTACGGATGCCTTGGATTCCATCGCTGTTGATCGGGTAGCACGCATCAAACAACGCCCGCCGGACAATCCGATCCTGGTGTTGATCGATTCCCAGCAGCGGCTAACAGACCTGGTAGCTCATGTGCCGCCCGCAGCCGTTGTGCTCATGCAGACGTTTTGGCCGGGCCGTTTGACCCTGGTTTTTGAAGCACAGGCGACCCTGCCGCATCCATTGACCGCCGGCAGCGCTAAAATCGGGGTGCGTCTGCCCGGACATCCGGTGGCCTATGCGCTGGTCAAACAGGCCGGCACAGCAATTACCGGCACCAGTGCTAATTTATCGGGACGTCCCGGATGTTCGCAGGTAAAGGATCTGGACAACTCCATTGCCGGACAGGTGGATCTGATCTTGGATGGCGGTGTGCTCAAAGGCGGTGCCGGATCAACGATTATCGATATCACCGCAGATCCGCCGCATATTTTGCGAGAAGGGCAGGTCAGTGCTGAAGAAATCTGGGATAGCCTGTCTTAAATAGGAAGCCGTCTGAGAATCAGATGAACAAGCGATTTTTCGATAGTTTTTAGACAGGATTTTCAGGATTAAAAAGATTTTAATTTTACATTTCTAGTTTCCTGATGAAACTGAAAATACCCAATCGCCTTCGGCGAAGGTATATATTCTACCAGGCTTTAGAAAATTATAGAGCAACATACTTTATACTAAGCCAAATGATCACTCAGAAAATAAAAAATTTTTCCGCCATAGGCGGATTAGGTTTTTTCACTTCCGTCCGGGAAGTGAGAAAGAAAAAAATTATTTTCAAAATCCTGTTGATCCTGTCAAAAAATAAAAATAGGATTCGATCCACTCAATAAAGCAGGTCCCAAACCGAAGTATTGACAACTTTTGGAAATTTTTCTATAAACCCATTACTCCATCACTCCAGTGCTCCATTACTCCAGGTGCGAGCGCAGCGAGCTAAATATTGCCGGGGTGGTGAAACTGGTAGACGCACTGGACTCAAAATCCAGCGGGCTTTAGCCCATGCGGGTTCGATTCCCGCCCCCGGCACCATTAAAACAAAAAAGGGTTGGCGATCTGTTGCCAACCCGTTATTTGTGCTGCATTAGTGATCGCAGGCATTTATACCGGTCATCAGCGTATTGTCCAGGTAGCTTTGTACCAGTTTTTCCGGCGCCAGCTCAGGGGCACCGGTGATCACTTCAATGCCCTTGTCTCCCAAAAGGCCAACCGCACGTTGCCCCATACCACCGGCAATAATCACGTCAGCGCCCAGCTGATGCAACCATTTCGGCAGCACCCCGGGCTCGTGCGGCGGAGGGACAAGCGTTTCCTGCTTTCTGATTTGATTTCCTTCAACCTCTACAAATGCAAATTCCTGGCAGTGCCCAAAATGGGCGGTCAATTTCCCGTTGGCCATGGGTATCGCAATTTTCATGATCACAATCCTCCTGTTTAAAAATTAGATATTCAGTATCGTTGATAAGTTGTTCCAAATTTTTTTTACCGCCTGTGCGGCGTTTGCATCCTTATGGTATTCAAAAATTGATTGGCCTTGAACCATAGCTTTGGTAAATATTGGATCAAACGGAATGCTTCCCAGGTAGGCAAGACCTTCATCCCGGGCAAAATCTTCAATATCGCTTGTCAGGTTCAGATTAAGGTCGGATTTGTTCACGCATACCATGGCCGGGACTTTGAAATGATGTGCCAATTTGATGACGCGCTGCATATCGTGAATACCTGAAAGGCTTGGTTCGGCCACAATCAGCACTGCGCTGGCGCCGCCAATCGAGGCGATGACCGGGCAGCCCACACCGGGCGGACCATCGGTCAAAATTAGATCTAGATGTTTCATTTCGGCCATTTTTTTAGATTCCTGGCGGACGAGAGTCACTAATTTGCCGGAATTTTCCTCGGCAATCCCGATCCGGGCATGAACGAGGGGGCCGAAGCGGGTGCCGGAGGTAAACCATTCGCCGCAGGTTTTCTCTGGAAAAGCGATCGCCTTTTCAGGGCAGAAATGCACGCAGACCCCGCAGCCTTCGCAGTCGATGGGGTTAACTTTAAAATCATCGCTGATGGCGCCAAAGCGGCACAGGTCTGAGCACAGCCCGCATTCGGTACATTTGGTTGGATCAATAGCAGCGCTGTGCCCCGATTTAAAATCAACGCGCCTAAGGACATGCGGATCCAGAATCAAATGCAGATTGGCGGCATCCACATCCGCATCGCAAAGCACCTTGTTTTCGGCCAGGGATGCGAATGCTGCAATTAAACTGGTTTTACCCGTGCCGCCTTTGCCGCTAATGACGATGAGTTCTTTCATGTCTGGTATTTGGTGTTTGGTATTTAGTGTTTGGTGTTTGGTTTTTTGTATTTTGTTTTTGGTTTTGAGATATATGCCGAATTTTTTGATAGAGCTCTAAAAATCGGTCCTTCCAGCGCGGCATAACCTCGACCAGCATTTCGCCTTTAGAATAGGCTTCTGCAATCTGCCGGTC
>JAHEIW010000316.1 GCA_024639185.1 Deltaproteobacteria bacterium
TTTTAATGAATGAAATTTTAGAATCAATATATTCAAATACGGGGTCCGTTTAATTGGTTCAATTCGTTAAATTAGTTAGATTCGTTTAATTAAATGCCTGCCTTGAACCAATAAAACCAATTAAACGAAAGGCTTTTTAATGAATGTTCTGGATGTTTTGGAGGAGCGCGGTTTCATTGAACAGGCCACGCATGACCGGGAGTTAAGAGAATGCCTGGATGAGGGCAACGTGACCTGCTATATCGGCTTTGATCCCACCGCTGCCAGTTTGCACATTGGCAGCTTGGTGCCCATTATGTCTTTGGCCCACATGCAGCGACAGGGGCACCGGCCAATTGCCTTGATCGGTGGGGGGACAGGTATGGTCGGAGACCCATCGGGAAAGACAGAGATGCGCCAGCTGCTGACCCTGGAAGCACTTGCAAAAAATGCAGAAGGAATCAAAAAGCAGCTCTCCCATTTTCTTGATTTTGAAGCCGATAAAGCCCTGATGCTCAATAATGCCGATTGGCTGACCGAATTAAAATATATTCCTTTTTTGCGGGATATTGGTCGTCACTTTTCGGTAAACCGCATGATCAAAGCCGAAAGCTATAAAATTCGCCTGGATTCAGAGGAGGGCCTGACCTTCATCGAGTTTAATTATATGGTATTGCAGGCCTACGATTTCCTGGAGCTATTTCAACGTCACGATTGCCGGATCCAAATGGGTGGCAGCGATCAATGGGGCAATATCGTCGCCGGGGTTGAGCTGATTCGCAGGGTCCACCAGGGGGCGGCATTCGGCATCACTTTTCCCCTGATAACAACCAGCAGCGGTGAAAAAATGGGAAAAACGGCTAAAGGCGCCATCTGGTTGGACGCCGCCAAAACCTCCCCTTATGATTACTACCAATACTGGATCAACACCGACGATCGGGATGTGCCGCGTTTCCTCGCATTGTTTACGTTTTTACCCATGGACGAAATTCGTCAGATCGAGCAGCTAAGCGGCGCGGATCTAAACAGTGCCAAAGCCATTCTGGCCTTTGAAGCCACCCGGCTCGCACACGGAAATCAAGCAGCAATTGAGGCGCATCAGGCTGCGGCCAGCATGTTCGGTGCCCGGCAAGTACCGGCTGATATCTTGCCCGGCAGCACCCTGCCACGCGACCATAGAGGCACTGATGATGCCTCGGTGCCCACTTCTTCTGTGGATGTCCAAACCCTTAAAGCCGGTATTCCGGCATTTAAACTGTTTCATCAGGTCGGGCTGGCCAAATCCGGTGGGGCAGCGCGCCGGTTAATCGAGCAGGGCGGCGCATATATAAATGGTGAGCGTGTTGCGTCCTTTGATTATCAGATTAGCGACACTGATCTGGAAGACAGCCGGACCATTCTTTTAAGATCCGGGAAAAAGCGCTTCCATAAGATTGAGGTTCGAAAATAAAATCAATTGCGGATTTTGGATTGCGGATTACAGATTGAAAAATCAAACATGTCACTCACACAAAATCCGAGATCCGCAATCTGTATTCCGAAATTAAAGTTCTCTATCTCTCCAGTACTGCCTGATGAAAATGTTAAAGAACTTTGGGCAATCTTAGGTGGTCATTTTTTCATAAATTTTGAAAAAAAGGTACTTTTTTGTTGACAAACCTTATCCGTAACGGTAAATTCCCCGTTTGTCATCTGGAAACGAATTGTAGAAATAGCCGCTCAATAATAGATAAAAACTATTGACAAAATATTGCCAATTAGTATATTTAAAAAGTCCCATTGCGGGCTAAGTTTGGTCCTCAATGCAGCTGCCCTTTGTTATGGGCTATTTGATCTTTGAAAACTAAATAGTGACGCGTATGTAAGTCGGGTCAACGTAAATGTATTGTGTTTACCACACAATATTTCATAGTTTAATTGGAGAGTTTGATCCTGGCTCAGAATGAACGCTGGCGGCGTGCCTAACACATGCAAGTCGCACGAGAACGTTTCAGCTTGCTGGAACTAGTAAAGTGGCGCACGGGTGAGTAACGCGTGGGTAATCTACCTCCGAATTGGGGATAACATTGCGAAAGCGATGCTAATACCGAATAATATCTCAATTACTTAAGTTTTTGAGATCAAGGGTGGCCTCTCCTTGGAAGCTTCTGTTTGGAGATGAGCCCGCGTACCATTAGCTTGTTGGTAGGGTAATGGCCTACCAAGGCAACGATGGTTAGCTGGTCTGAGAGGATGATCAGCCACACTGGAACTGACACACGGTCCAGACTCCTACGGGAGGCAGCAGTGAGGAATTTTGCGCAATGGGGGAAACCCTGACGCAGCAACGCCGCGTGAGTGATGAAGGCTTTCGGGTCGTAAAGCTCTGTCAAGTGGGAAGAACCTGCCTTTTGCTAATATCACTTGGCACTGACGGTACCACTGAAGGAAGCACCGGCTAACTCCGTGCCAGCAGCCGCGGTAATACGGGGGGTGCAAGCGTTATTCGGAATCACTGGGCGTAAAGAGCGCGTAGGCGGTTTCTTAAGTCAGATGTGAAAGCCCGGGGCTCAACCCCGGAAGTGCATTTGAAACTAAGGGACTTGAGTATGGGAGAGGGAAGTGGAATTCCTGGTGTAGCGGTGAAATGCGTAGATATCAGGAGGAACACCGGTGGCGAAGGCGACTTCCTGGACCAATACTGACGCTGAGGCGCGAAGGCGTGGGGAGCAAACAGGATTAGATACCCTGGTAGTCCACGCAGTAAACGTTGAACACTAGGTGTAGCGGGTATTGACCCCTGCTGTGCCGCAGTTAACGCATTAAGTGTTCCGCCTGGGGAGTACGGCCGCAAGGCTAAAACTCAAAGGAATTGACGGGGGCCCGCACAAGCGGTGGAGCATGTGGTTTAATTCGACGCAACGCGAAGAACCTTACCTGGGTTTGACATCCCGGGAATTCTGCGGAAACACAGAAGTGCCCTTCGGGGAGCCCGGTGACAGGTGCTGCATGGCTGTCGTCAGCTCGTGTCGTGAGATGTTGGGTTAAGTCCCGCAACGAGCGCAACCCCTATCTTTAGTTACCAGCATTCAGTTGGGGACTCTAAAGATACTGCCCCGGTCAACGGGGAGGAAGGTGGGGATGACGTCAAGTCCTCATGGCCTTTATGCCCAGGGCTACACACGTGCTACAATGGGCTGTACAAAGGGTTGCAACACTG
>JAHEIW010000112.1:0-4617 GCA_024639185.1 Deltaproteobacteria bacterium
ATCCACCCTCATCTCCGCCTTCCGGGCCTAAATCAACAATGTAGTCTGCGGTCTTGATGACATCCATGTTATGTTCAATCACCAGGACGGTATTGCCCTGTTCGACCAGCATATTGAGTACCCTCAGCAGCTTTTGAATGTCATCGGCGTGTAAACCGGTGGTGGGTTCATCCAGAATATAAACAGTGTTTCCGGTGGCGCGTTTGCTGAGTTCTTTTGATAGCTTTACGCGCTGCGCTTCGCCACCGGATAGGGTGGTCGCCGCTTGACCGATCTCAATGTAACCTAAACCGACGTCCACCAAAGTTTGTAGGATCGTATGAATTTTTGTGATTCGTCCGAAAAATTCCAGCGCCTGGTTAACGGTCATGTTCAGGACTTCGGCAATGGTTTTTCCCTTATAGCGGGCCTCAAGGGTTTCGCGGTTATAGCGCCGGCCCTGACAGACGTCACAGGTGACGTATACATCGGGTAAAAAATGCATTTCGATTTTAATAATGCCGTCTCCCTGGCACGCTTCGCAGCGACCGCCTTTAACATTGAAGCTAAAGCGGCCGGGTTTGTAACCCCGCATCCGGGCTTCGGGTGTGCGCGCAAAAAGCTCGCGGATATGCGTAAAAGCGCCTGTATAGGTGCCGGGATTGGAACGCGGTGTTCTGCCAATCGGACTTTGATCGATGTGAATGACGCGATCGATATGTTCGACCCCATCGATTTGCCCGTAGTCGCCAGCCGGTAGCCGGGATTGATGCAGTTTTTGCATTAGTGCGCGGTATAGCGTTTCCAGAACGAGGGTTGATTTACCAGAACCCGATACGCCGGTAATGCAGATGAAGCAGCCCAGTGGAAATGCAACATCGATTGTTTTTAAATTATTGGCCGCAGCCCCCTTGAGGATCAGATGATCATTTTTGATCGGCCGTCTGGAAGAAGGCACCTCGATCTGTTTGCGACCCGATAAATACTGACCTGTCAGCGAAGTTTGATGGGCGCTCAGCTCGGCGGGCGAGCCGGCAAAAACAATATTTCCGCCGTTGACGCCTGCACCCGGTCCGATATCGATAACATAGTCAGCTGCCCGAATCGTCTCTTCATCATGTTCAACGACCAGTACCGTATTTCCAAGATCGCGCATCTGTATCAGAGTCTCCAGCAAACGCTTGTTATCGCGCCTGTGCAGGCCGATGCTGGGCTCATCCAATACATAGAGTACCCCTGTTAATTTTGACCCGATCTGGGTGGCCAGACGAATCCGCTGACTTTCACCGCCGGAAAGGGATTGGGCAGAACGGTCCAGCGTCAGGTAAGAGAGCCCGACATTATCCAAAAAACCCAGTCGTTCGACGATTTCTTTGAGAATGCGGCGGGCGATGATCTCTTTTTTGCCGTCGAGCCTCAAGTCCAGAAAGAAGGCACGTATTTTAGCAATGGATAATGCTGTTAATTGCGAAATGGTAAAATCGCCCATTTTAACAGAGCGGCTGGCGCGATTTAGCTTCTCACCGTTGCATTCCGAACAGGGTCGAAAATTCAGGTAACGCCCGATTTCTTCACGTGACCAGCTGGATCCGGTTTCATGGTAGCGGCGTTGCAGATTCGGTACAATGCCTTCAAAGGGCTTTTGATAACTGATGCGGCGATGATCACTTTCAAAATAAAATGTAATCGGTGTATCCCCTGAACCGTATAGTAGCACCTGTTTGAATCTATCCGGCAGGTCCTGGTAGGCGGTGTAAATATCAGTGTCGTATTGCCGAGTGAGGGCATCTAGAAACTCCATAAAATGGACACTATTTCGGTTGGCCCACGGGGCAATGGCGCCTTCGCGCAGTGTCAGTTCCGGATTGGGGACAATGAGTGCCGGATCAAATGCCGTTGTAGCGCCCAGTCCGTTGCAATGGGAGCAGGCGCCCTGGGGTGAATTAAATGAAAAACTGGCAGGGGTAAACTCTGAATAGCTGATTGCGCATCGGTTGCAGGCGGCTTTTTCGTTAAAAAGGATAGCGCCATGCTCCTGGGTGTCAATGCTCACCAGACCATTGGATTGCGCCATAGCCAATTCGAGTGAATCCGCCAGGCGATTTTTAATCCTGCCATTAAGGACAAGCCGATCGACAACAACATCGATCGAATGTTTTTTATTTTTTTCCAGCTTGACGACATCTTCGATATCACTTGTTTGACCGTCGACGCGGACCCGGGCGAAGCCGTCCTTTTTGAGACGCTTCAGCAGGTTTTCATGTGACCCTTTTTGATCCTTTACCAGGGGGGACAATACGATGACCCGGGTCTTATCGCCCAATGACATGACATGGTCGACAATTTGATCTAACGTCTGGGCCCGGATCTCCTGACCACATTGGTGGCAATGCGGCGTGCCCACACGCGCATACAGCAGGCGCAGATAATCATAGATTTCGGTAACTGTGCCAACCGTTGAACGCGGGTTGTGCCCTGCAGACTTTTGCTCAATGGCAATTGCCGGTGAAAGGCCTTCAATCAAATCGGCGTCAGGCTTTTCCATGCGTTCCAAAAATTGCCGAGCATAGGTGGACAGTGATTCAACGTAGCGGCGCTGGCCCTCAGCATACAGGGTATCGAATGCAAGCGTCGATTTGCCGGAGCCGGATAGGCCCGTGATCACCACCAGTTTTTCGCGCGGCAGATCTACATCGATATTTTTTAAATTGTGCTGCCGGGCACCTCGAATGATTATTTTATCTGCAATCATGGTCAATTTTCTGATCAATTTTTTATTTTGAGTTTAGCCGCCATAAAAAAAAAATTCAAACATATTTCTCGAAAGGATGTAAAGCCCTGTTATTCCACTGTTCAAGAATATTTCAATAAAAGCCGAGATTATTTTTTCAAAAATCAAAGATAATAAAAGGAAATAAAAGATTTTGGCAGAATACTTTTTTGTTGATAACTTGATGCATCATATGGATATACTTAAAATACTTAAATATACCCTACCTTTGCAAAGGTCGTGTTTAACGATACTTGTCGCTTGCTAACTATTTAGTCAAATGAAAACAAATAGATATAAATTGTTCAAAACTGCTCGATGATGCGTTCTAAAACAGCTTTTATCAGGTTTGACTGAATCTGTCGGATGCCATAAATAAGCTCCTGTTTTTTGATTTTGAAAGTATCAAAATCAAACCTTCCAAACCGTTTAGCTTCGACATCATTTTCAAAAAATTTCTTCTAAAATAGCATCATTACTCAGTTTGTATTAAACAGGGTTGTGTACGAGCCGATGGAAGCCGTCTGGAAAAAAATTAAATCCGTCATCAAAGACCGGATCCCGAAACACAGTTTTCAAATGTGGATCGAACCGCTGGAAATGCAAAAAAACGATCCTGAAAACTGGATCGTGGCGTGTCCAAACTTCTTTTTCAAGAAACGGGTCAACGATCTATATGGAAAACTGCTTGCCGAGGAATTGAACAACGCAACCGGTAATCAGTGCCATCTTTCCTTTGCGGTAGGGGCTAAAAAGAAAGAACATCCGCAAAATGGAAATCGGCTGAATCATCAATTACCGCTTCCAAACACCTCTATTCGCCCTCACAGTGGCCGTTTTTTACGCAGAGATTTTACTTTTGATGAATTTGTTGTCGGTGCGAATAATGATTTTGCCTATTCTGCCTCTCTGTCGCTGGCTTCGCGCAGAGAATATCAACAAAATGCGCTATTGCTGCTTTCCAATACCGGCATGGGGAAAAGCCATCTTTCCCAGGCCATCGGACATCATGTGTTATCTGAATATCCCGATGAGCGCGTCTATTATGTAACGGCAGAGGATTTCAGCAATGAAATGGTACAGGCGTTTCGCCAAGATTCCATTAATAAATTTAAGGGGAAATATAGAAATAATTGCGATGTTCTGCTTTTGGAAGATATCCATTACCTGAGCGGCAAGCAAAGGACCCAGGTGGAATTGGCTTTAACATTAGATTCGCTGTTTGAGGCCGGCAAACGTATTATTTTCTCCAGCTGTTATTTGCCCGGTGATATTCCTAAACTAAATGATAAATTAAGATCGCGCTTATCCGGCAGTCTGATATCCAAAATCGAATCCCCTAATTTCAGGACGCGGGTGCGCATATTAAGGAAAAAAGC
Organism: Deltaproteobacteria bacterium; assembly: GCA_024639185.1. Classification (GTDB taxonomy): domain Bacteria; phylum Desulfobacterota; class Desulfobacteria; order Desulfobacterales; family JAHEIW01; genus JAHEIW01. The sequence continues at coordinate 4,129 of JAHEIW010000112.1, forward strand.
ACTCAGCAATGGCTATCAGATTCCCGACACGATAATCGAATACCTGGCAGGTGAACTGACCGAGGACATCCGGCAGCTTGAAAGCGGTTTAAACGGCGTTGCTGCGAAATCATCTCTGCTGGGCGCTCCGATCGATATGCACCTGTCAGAAAGCGTTGTCAAAAACATGGTGCGCCAGCGCAAAAAAATTACCATTGATGCCATCAAAAAAATGGTGTGCAAATACTATAATTGTACCCTTAAAGATATGGTGTCACGTTCACGCAAACAACATCTCGTCAGGCCCAGACAAATGGCCATTTATTTATCTCGCCGCTATACGGACGCACCTTTGCAGAGTATTGGCAAGGCCTTTAACCGATACCATGCGACCGCCCTCCATTCCATTCATGCCATCGAGCGGGGATTAAAAGAAAATAGTGTGATTCAAAAACAGGTTGATTTTTTTAATCGGAAGCTTGAGTCCGGCAAATTCTAAAAACCACTCCC
>JAHEIW010000112.1:4717-7011 GCA_024639185.1 Deltaproteobacteria bacterium
GGTGGATCAAGCCGTTGCTGACCAGGATTTCGTTTTGATTTATGGCGAATGGCCGATTCGCAAAATCGGTAATCAGCGCGCCGGCTTCTGTGGCGATAACCGCCGCCGCCGCTTTATCCCAGGGTTTAAGGTTCTGTTCCCAGAAGGCATCAAATCGACCACAGGCCACATAACAAATATCAAGGGCAGCCGAACCCAGTCGGCGCACACCTTGTGATGCATTCTGACAGACACTAAATCGTTTCATTGCCGGCTCCATGATTTCGCTGAAATCATAGGGGAATCCGGTTACCAGTAGGCTCTTGTGGACAGAGGGCGTTGATGAAACGTGAATGGGCATGTTGTTGAGCGTCGCACCGCTGCCGGTAACGGCGGCGAAAAGTTCTCCATCCATCGGATTGAGCACCAACCCCAGCGTCATCTCTTCCCGGACTGCCAGGGCAATTGCAATTGAGAAAATCGGCAACTGGTGGGCGTAATTGGTCGTTCCATCAAGGGGATCGATGAACCATTGGTATTCTGCATTACCGTGGTTAACACCGCTTTCCTCCGCCAGGATCGCATGATCTGGAAAGGCATTGCGTATGGTTTGAATTATGATTTTTTCAGATGCGGTGTCTGCTTCCGTCACAAGGTCAAAAGCGCCTTTTTGACCGATCTGCGATATATGACCAAAACAATCTCGCAGTATTTTTGCACCGCTATAGGCTGCTTGAATGCCCACTCTTTTTGCATGTTCAAGATCCATAAGCATTTGCCTTTAATATTGACTTCTCAAATAAGATCACTTCCATTTGCTTGATGAGCGGTATTAGGGTCGATTTTTGTTTTGCACAAATGGCCATTCCGTTGAGCTTACGTGCCAGATTAGAAATGTTATGGGGGTCGACGCGGTCTATTTTATTGAGCACCCGAATGGTGCGGATATGTTGAAGTTTAAGATCGCCAAGAATGCCTTCGACCGAATCAATCTGGGACTCGTATTGACGATTGCTGATATCGATAACATGCAACAGAAGGTCTGCGCTTTCCAGCTCTTCAAGCGTAGCGCGAAAAGCAACCAACAGGTCTGCGGGCAAATCCTTAATGAAACCGACCGTATCAGTGATAATCACCTCGCTGTCTTTGGGAAACTTTAGCCGCCGGCTTGAAGGATCCAGGGTGGCGAAAAGCCGACTTTCAGCCAGGACATTGCTGCGGGTCAACGTATTGAGCAAGGTGGACTTACCTGCATTGGTATAACCGATAATGGAGATAATCGGCAGTCCTTTTTTTTGGCGTTGCGCCCTTTGTTGTTTGCGATGTTTGCGCACGGCCAATAGCTCCTGTTCGAGCCTTGCAATGCGGTCTCGTGCACGTCTTCGATTGATCTCCAGTTTTGTTTCACCCGGTCCACGCCCACCGATACCCCCTGTGAGCCGCGACATGGCCGTATTTTTAAGGATCAAGCGGGGTAGTAAATATTTCAACTGCGCCAATTCGACTTGTAATTTGCCCTCGCGCGTTTTGGCGCGCTGTGCAAATATATCCAAAATCAGTTGTGTCCGGTCGATGACTTTCAGCTCAATCTGATCGGTTATCGTGCGGATCTGCGACGGGCTCAATTCCTGATCAAATATGATCACCGTAGCTGCTTCCTGCAATGCCATAATCGCGAGTTCCTGCAGCTTGCCCGGTCCGATGAACCGTTGTGTGCGTATGGATTTGCGCTGTTGAACCAGTGAGCCAACAATCTCGATTTGGTTGGAATCTGCCAGGGCCTTCAATTCAACCAGCGAATCGAGCGCTTTACGTCTTGATGTCGAGGACACACTGGCCAGCAAAGCCCGCTCTTTGCCTGAATCGGCACTGTACCCCTTACTCATGCGCGCTAGCTCGGCTTCCAGCGCCAGGATCATCGCCAGACAGTCGATATTCAGTTGTGACGGCCTTAGTGGGTCTAAGATGCGGTAGGGATGGTTGTGTGTGTTTTTAGGAAGAATATGGGCAATATGGATGTGTGGATGCAATTTGGTTTTGCTACTGGCGATAGCTGCCATCATGTCAAGTCTCAACAAAGCCAGGTCGGTCAGATCGTCATTGGTTAGCGACTCTGTGGTCAAATGGGTGTGAATACATCGCAGCCCATTCAAGCGACCGGGAGCCGCCCGGTACTCGCTGATAGCCGGAATTACAATTTTTTTGTGGTCACCGACGATAACATAGACCACCTTCCCCTGTCGATTGACCAGCAAACCGATCTGGCGCCGAATTTCATCGGACAGAAGCTTGAGGTCGCGCGATAGTTCAGCGCT
>JAHEIW010000112.1:7111-11799 GCA_024639185.1 Deltaproteobacteria bacterium
CAATTTTTTTGTGGTCACCGACGATAACATAGACCACCTTCCCCTGTCGATTGACCAGCAAACCGATCTGGCGCCGAATTTCATCGGACAGAAGCTTGAGGTCGCGCGATAGTTCAGCGCTGATTAAAAATTGAGGTTGGATGCGGCGGCGGTAAAAGTTTTCAAGTCGACGAATCTGATTGGCTTTTAGACCGACGGTATTTCCATAAATTCTCTTCATTGTAAATACCAGACCCGATAATATGTCAGTTTCATATCTGTTGCAAGTCTAACGGGATTTGGTAAAGACAGAGGACAGAGGACAGATAACAGATGACAGACCACAAAGTTTAGATCGGATTGTGTTATCCTGCGGCTTTTTTCTGTCTTCTGTCATCTGACACCCGACACCCGACACCTATGGGTTATCCACCATATCCTCAGGCGCCATAATTTCAAAGCGGGTATAAGCATCCAGGAAGGTAAGCAGGACTTTACCGGTGGGACCATTGCGCTGCTTGGCCAAAATGATTTCAGCCGTCCCCTTGAGGGGGTTATTTTCGTCCTGGTTATAGACCTCATCTCGGTAGATAAAAGCGACAACATCCGCGTCTTGTTCAAGCGCACCGGATTCGCGCAGATCAGAGAGCTTGGGGCGTTTATCGGTACGCTGCTCAAGCATTCGGTTGAGCTGGGATAGCGCCATGACCGGTACCTCAAGCTCTTTGGCCAATGCTTTCAGAGATCGTGACATTTCTGAAATTTCAAGGTCCCTGCGCTCCATGCCGCCGCGGGCCTGCATGAGCTGCAGATAGTCGATAACAACAAGCCCGACATTTTTATCCATTTTAAGCCGGCGGGCCTTTGCCCGTATATCCATGGCCGTCAGGCTGGGGGAGTCATCAATATAAATCGGGCTTTCTGATAAAATTCCGGCGGCATCGGTTAAGCGTCGCCAGTCATCCATGCTGAAAAATCCACCCCGCATGCGGGCTGAATCCAAACGGGCCTCTGCGCACAACATCCTCAGCGACAGTTGCTCTTTTGACATTTCCAGTGAAAAAAAAGCCACCGGAGTGCCGGCATCTACAGCCGCATTCCTGGCAATGTTTAAAGCCAAAGCTGTTTTGCCCATGCTTGGGCGGGCTGCCAGGATGATGAGGTCGGAATTTTGCAATCCGGAGGTGAGGTTATCCAACTGCCCGAAACCCATGGGTACACCGGTCACCAGACTCTTGTTGCCCTGTTTTTCTTCCAGGGTTTCGATATTACCGATGATCAATCGACTGAGTGGGTAAAAGCTCTGCTGGGTCTTTCTTTCTGAAATTTCAAAGATCGACGTTTCAGCAAAATCAATGATATCGTCGACATCACCACGATCTTCAAAGCAGCGCTTGGTGATGGCGTTGGCTTTTTCAATCAGACGCCTCAGTGAGGCCTTATCGGCGACGATTTTAGCGTAATGCTGTGCATTAACAGCCACCGGTACCGCATCAACTAATCTGGCCAGGTAACTTGCACCCCCGATCATATCCAGATGGCCCTTTTCTTTTAAGTTATTGGCCAGCGTCACCAGATCAACGGGTTCCCCGCGATCGAATAAATCCATGATGGCGGCAAATATTTTTTGATGGGCACTTCGATAAAAGTCGTTTGCCGATAAAATTTCGACAACATCCAGCAGGGTATTGTTATCGACCAGGATAGCGCTTAGCAGGGATTCTTCCGCTTCAATGCTTTGGGGGGGCAGGTGCAGCAGCGATGGATCTTTTTGGCTTTGCGATTGTTGATCCGCCATGGGTTATCACCTGAACCTTGCATTATAGTGAATGCCAAGTTGCGACTGCATTTTTACCGCTTGTCATCAACAATTGTTAAATGAAAAAATGGTGGTATTCGGGATCGTAGATGAGAGTAAAGCGCCATAAAAGCCGACTTGAGGCCTCATGATCTGTCTAGCGTCTTTTCTACACGCTCTTGAATCGTTTGTAAACGGCAAATTATTCCGGAACGATCTCAACACTAATTTCGGGTTCAACCTCTTTGTATACCCGGATCGGAACTTTGTACGAACCAATGGCTTTGATGGGTTCTTTCAGCAGGACCATCCGTTTTTCAAGAGTGATATCTTGCTTGGCCAGAGCATCGATGATATCGCGCACCGAAATCGACCCGTACAATCGATCTTCTTCGCTAACTTTGGCGGCAATAGTGACCGCTACAGTTTCCAATCGTTGAGCCATTTCTTCGGCTACTTTGCGTTCTTTGGCAATTTGCAGTTCGAATTTGGTGCGGTCGCGCTCCAGGAGTTTGCGATTCTGGGGCGTTGCCGGAACGGCTTTGTTCTGGGGCAAAAGATAGTTGCGGGCGTAACCGTCTGCCACGCGAACTTCGCTGCCGATGATACCCAGGGAATCAATTGTTTCTTTTAATATGACCTTCATATTCTAACCTCCATGTCACGTATCGATGCGGGTGACCTGATCTAAAATTGACGTGTTCAGTTTAGGGCATTTTTCATCGTGTTCGATCATGATGTCGATGTTTCTAATTTTCGGAAATTGGCCCACACGTCGATAAAACCGATCACAATGACCACCAGTAAAACTTCCTGCAATATAAGCAAAGCGTAAAGCATAACTTTTGCATACCGTGGGACCTGTTTTTTTTCGAAAAAAAATGAAACGATCGCCACGCCTTGAAAAAAATAAACCATCATCAGCGTAATCAAACCGTTTAGACCGATCATTTTGGGCACATCATCGGGGATGAGCATCAACAAACCAAAACCGATGACGCCCCAAATCAAATAGTCTGGCGCCTGCCATAAGTTCAACCTGCCGTATAGCGAATGTCCCGGGTGCCTGCTGTTGAGCAGATAGCGGCCCAGCAATACATTGATCCATATGACCAATAGGGTCGTCGTCATCATCAACGCCGGCAGAATTCTGACCACAATCCGTTGAATCTGATCTAGTAAGCGCTCAAATTCCGGGATGCTTTCTGCAGGCATGCCCATGGTGCGGTATATTTGCAGCATAAATTCGCGGTTATATTCCACCGAGTGTGCAAAATCAGCCGACAGGCTCTGACCGGTGATTGCGCCAAATATGAAAAGACTCACCGCGCCGCCCAATAAAACCAGGCCGCAAGTCACCAGCATGGTTTTTTCGATCGAGAATCGTGACCCCAGCAGCTCTCCTAAACTAAATCCGATGATGAGCAATGCGGCAATGAACACCATATCAAAGGAAGACGGATTCATTGCAACCATCAATATAACCAAACTGATGGTGGGGATTAGAGCGCTGTTGATTCTGCCAAGTTTAATGCGATAGTAAAGCGTCGGCAAAGGAAGCAGCAGGCTGCAGAAAATTCCAACAATCGGAACCAAAACGGAAGCAGCCAATATCAGGCAGGTGATTAAAACACCATTTGCGATATCCTTTAACATGTCTTTGGTACACCCCGGACGTTGAAGGCTTATCCTTCCCCTGTCAAAGATGTTTGCATCAATGCAAGTCTATTGATCCGACATAGGGCAGCAGCGCAATCGTGCGTGCCCGCTTGATGGCATGTGTCAACGATCGTTGGTGTTTTGCACAACTACCCGATATGCGTCGGGGAATAATTTTTCCACGCTCGGTAATAAAATATTTTAGCGATTTTGGGTCTTTATAATTGATGACCAGGCTGGTATCCGCACAAAAGCGGCAAACTTTGCGCCGGTGATAGATGCGTTTCTTGCGCTTTGGCCTTCGCCCGGTTCTGCTGGTATTGGCAACCATATTATTTGATCTCCTCTTTGGTTTCAGTTGGAGGGGCTTCGCTCTGACCCGCCTCGGGCTCGAGCGTTTGCGATGGTCCCGCATCAACCGGTTCTTCGGATGCTGGAGTCTGGTCTTCGACCGACGCTAAAGGCGCTTCAGGTGCTGTTGATTCGGCCGTATCGGTTTTTTCTTCTGGGACTTGAGTTTCAACAGGCGTGTCTGTTTTTGCGGGTGCTTCAACTGTTTTTTGAGTGCTGGCGATCTCTTCTTTGATTTTTTCAATATCCGCGGTTTTATCAAGCAAGACAGTCATATATTTGAGCACGCGGTCATCGATGCGAAAAAAGCGCTCTATTTCATCTACTGCCGCGGCTGTACCGCAGAAATCGAAGCGGGTATAGTAACCGCGTGGCCGCTTCTTTATCTCATAGGCAAGCTTGCGGTTGCCCCAGTCATCTGTCAACGCCAGATAACCGTTTTCCTGGCTGATGACATCTTGAACCCTTTTTAGAATCGGTTCGCGCTGTTCCGCGGACAGATCCGGATCCGCAATCATAATGGTTTCGTATCGTCGCATAAAACCTCCTTGTGGCTAATAAAGCCCTGGTTTATTCCAGAGCAAGGAAAGTGACGCCGCTATATGGCATTGAAATTAAAAACTAACTTATTAACATTTATAAAAATAATGTGTCAAGCCGAATTTCAGAAAAAATCCATATTTTTCGAAATAAGCACTTTAATCCTTGTCTTGTGGTTGGTTTTTATACTATTAGAATAGACGGCCAAGTTCAATCTAAGAAAGTTAAACTCATGATCGATGAAGCGACCCTGCAACATTTCATATTAGGTATGATGATGGCACTGTCATACCCGACCTTCAGACGGTTTAAATATCCTTATTTAGCCCTGATATTCATTCATCCGTTTGTCATTGAAGGG
>JAHEIW010000317.1 GCA_024639185.1 Deltaproteobacteria bacterium
AAGGCGCCAACATGCCCACCGAGCCCGATGGGGTCGATATCTTTCTACAGGAAAAATTGCTCTACGGGCCCGGCAAAGCAGCTAATGCCGGTGGGGTATCGGTTTCCGGTCTGGAAATGACGCAGAATAGCATGCGCCTGAACTGGACCCGGGAAGAAGTCGATGATCGGCTCAAGATGATCATGAAGAGTATCCACCAGACATCATTGGAGGCAGCCGAGCAATACGGTACCCCCGGAAATTACGTGAACGGGGCCAACATCGCCGGCTTTGTTAAGGTCGTAGACGCCATGCTCGACCAAGGTTTGGTATGATTTGAAAATAATTTTTTTAAAAAACCAATCATCTTGAAATTTTTTTTTTAATCCTTTCACATACCGGTTACCACCGGTTCAAACATTCGGCTTTTCGACAGCTGCCAGTAGCCAGAAGCCAGGGGCAACCGGCCAACTCCCATTTTTCGATCTTTGGGCGATTAACACACGAATATGATCAATTTATTAATCATTTCGATGGCCGCGGGTTTGTTGGCCGGGCTTCTGTACTGCGAGAAAAATAAACTGCAGGCAGCTAAACTGACGGTCAAAACCGCTCTCTCGACGCTGTTTATCCTGACAATCAGCATCCAATCCCGGCCGGTCCCGACGTATTTCCTGTTTTTACTTGCAGGCATGCTTTTTTGTCTGGGAGGCGACGTGTTTCTGGCCTTGCCCCATTCCGGGATGTTTCTCCGGGGTCTGGTATCTTTTTTGGTGGGGCATGTGTTTTATGTTATTGCTTTTGGACGTACGGCCGGCACCAATCAATGGACGCTTATCGGTTTGACGATCAGCCTAATTGCCAGTGGCGCGGTGTACTTGTGGCTGCGGCCCCATCTGGGTTCCATGAAAATTGCGGTGATCTGCTATATGGTAGTCATCAGTGCCATGGCAGTGGGTGCCTGGTCGATGCTGGGTGCTGATCATCTCAGACTGTCCGGGCGTATGCTGGCATGTGGAGGCGCGTTGAGCTTTTATGTCTCTGATGTTTTTGTGGCCCGGCAGCGCTTTGTCAAAAGCGAGTTTTTCAATCGGCTCATCGGCCTACCGCTGTATTATGGCGGTCAGTTTATGCTGGCGTTTTCGGTCGGCCTGATTGGCTGATGCGGTCCCCGACCTTATGAAATGAGAAATGATCGGGCGGGGATCAACGCCGCCCCTACAATTGATTGCTGATCTCAGTCTCCTGAAATAGGATACCCGCAACCCACAATCCTGAACCTCTGAACCCTGAACCTTCGAACCTTATGGATTACCGCAACGTAATCAGCAGCACGCCGATCAATACGATGATGACGCCAAAAACAGTTTTTAATGTAATGTTTTCCATATTTTTAAAAAACAGGTAGCTCCATGCCAGCACCATCACCGGATGAAGGCTGGCCAGGGGTGCAACGATGATGGCATCACCATGCGAGAGCGCGTAGAACAAAGTCAGCCAGCCGGCCGTTAGGAATACCCCCACACCGCACAAAAACAGCGCATTTTGGCGGTTGAGTGAAATTTCCGCACGCATGCGCTTAAAAACCAGACACAGAGTGAGGTAGAATGCCAGTGATGTGGCAAATCCGACGGTGACCCCGAACAGCGGCTCATTCAGAATATTTAAGCCCATCTTGCGGATAACAATTGCCAACCCCACCAGAAATGCGGCCAGCACGGCAAATATCAGATCCTTTTTATGCCGCACGGTCAAATGGCTGTTATTGTGCATGTCCCTTTCAAAGGTAACGATCCCGCCGATGATCATAATGATTCCCAGACCGATGCTAACGGTTATTTGCTCCTTTAGAAATAAGGCTGCAATAATGGCCGTGAACGCCGGCCCGATTGACAGAATGGACGATGACATCGACGGCCCGATGCGATCGATGCTGATAAAATATAGCCAGCGCACCAGAGCCGGAGATAAAATGCCCGCCAGAATAAACAGGAAAAATGCTTTTGATTTGAAATGGTCGAATTGAACGTGAGGCAGTGAAATCAATAGCAAAATAAACGTTCCCATTAGGGTGACCACCAGCATGGCGGTCGTCGGATTTGTCCGCTCGATACCCTTTTTCATTATAATGGTGGTCCCGCTGATCAGCAGCGAAGAAAACAGTGCCAGCGTAATTGCCATTAGCTACTCCACAGTTTTGCATGAAAATTAATAAGAGGTTGATATTACATTCTGATAAAAATCTACACAATTTTTGAACTACATAAAAATACCTTTAAGGTAAAACGGATGAATATTTTTTTATCTTATTAATTTTCACCCGTTGGGCGAGCCAGAGACTTCCATCTGCTATGTTACCACGCCCGCCATCGCGACCCTGCCCGCCTCGCCTTGCTCGCATGGCGGGCGTGGGCCGCTCCATTCGGCCCGAGCTCATGGCCCAGGGCAGGCGAGGCGGGCGGGTTAAGGGCGAAACATAGTCCACTATAGTTTCGCCCTCAAGTGCCTTGCATATGAAAGTCTCTGACACGTGCAAAATGTAGAAAAATAAAGTTTTGCCTAAAAATTAAAGAGACGAGGTGAATGAAGGTTAATCGGTTTTGACAATCTTGTTATATCCTGTAAAGGCCAGGACGCCGCCGGCTATGCCGCCGCCGGCTTGAATGAGGTTGGGAATAATTTCTGATACAGCTCCCTGAAGTCCAATGTTCGGCATAAGTGCTTCTGCAATAAAGTAGCAAGCGACCATCGCTGCGCCCCCCATCACGATCAAGATCCAGCGGCTAAAGTGACGCCGGCCGGACGCCAGGGCGCACAAACCACCCTCGGCGCCCTTGGCAATTAAGGTAATGGGCGCAAACAGGCCGAATCCGCCGATGATATCCGCCAGAGCAGATCCGATGCCACCGGCGCCGGCGCCCCACCAAAATGATTTTCGCTTTGCCAGGCTGCCCAGTACCAGGCCCGAGAACACGACCGCGACATCTCCTAAATTAAAATAGCCTCTGCTGGGTAGCGGGATCCTGATAAACAGGGTGATCAGGGAAGCCACGACAGTTAGCGCGATAAAGGCGATTTTAATATTTTTCATTTGTTGACCTCATATAAAGTGGTTGTCAAAAAAACATTTCAATTGAAGAATGTTTTTTTGCTACAACACTTATGCCGCCATC